>CAIWKX010000215.1 GCA_903913315.1 uncultured Bacteroidota bacterium
TTACGAAAAGTAGATGAAGGCAAAAACAAAATGAGTATTTTAAATGCTGTTAGAAATAAAATTGTTCATAGAATTTTTGCTTTAATAAAAAATGAAACTATTTATCAAAAAGATTTTGTTATGTCATAGAAATCGAAGTGACGGTAGAATAAAGGAGAGTGTTTTGAATTCAAGGTAAAAAGTTTTGTCAATTTACTTCTTCTCATCCAACAATCGTTGCAATTGCACTTTTTCAGGCTCTGTTAATTCCGGCAATAAAGAAGTGAATAATTCTCGGTAGCCCTCTTTCTTCAATAAAAGACGAATGGTATCGCGGGCATATTTCACCATCTGCCATTTATGATGCGTGGTGGCATTGACTAAATTCTTTAAAATAAAAAGACTTTTAGGTTCTATTGACAAAGCATATTCCAAAGCATTTTGACGAATAGAGCTTTCATATTTGGGTGAGGTATAATCCAGTAACTCAAAATAATATTGTGAATATTGCGCCGTTTTATTCAGCTCCGGATTAGCGTCTAAGAAAGTAGTCAGAAATAAAATACGCAAGCCTCTGTCGTTGTTGCCTATCCAATCTTTGGCTTTCTCCAAATACTGATTTTTATTTGCCGGGAAATTTTTCATCAAGGTAGTAAAAGCAATTTCCTTGGTGTCATAAGACGCATCATCCAACAACGATTCATAGTCCTTTTGAAACGACAACGGAATAGTAGTCATAGTTTCTGCAACCGCTTGTCGCACTGGTATCGCATGCGTTTGCATCGCCAAACGAAGTAAGGGTTCTTTCTCTTCAAAAGGCACATTGGCAATTTGATAAATGATTTCTTTTTTAAGCGGATAAAAAACATCCGATTGCATGATTTTCGTAAAGAATGTCACCTTCTCTGAATAAGAAGTGTTTTTTTGCATTTGTATTTCAAACAAGGTTCGGATACTTTCATTCTTACTCAAAAGCTCTTTGACTTTCTCTGCTTGAAAATGATAATCTTCCAACCATATCTTTTGAAATTTGACGATATCAAAATCGGAAACTTTGGCAATCTCATTGAGAAAATCAGCCGTTTCTACATTTTGGAACTGGTATTTTTTCAAATAGTTTTTAATGGCTTTCTGGAACAACTTCTCTCCTATGGACTCCCGAATAACATGCAAGGCCCAAGCTCCTTTTTGATAGTAAGTGTCAAAACTTGCTTTTTCATTCAGTATTGGAATGGTATCGGTTTTGGCTTCTTTGAGCAAAACCATCGAGTTTTTGTACAAGGCATAATAGAAATAATCATCACCAAATACTTTTCTTTCGGCCAGCAAGGCATAATATGTAGCAAAACCTTCTTGCAACCAATGGTGTTTCCCTGATTTTGCCGTAACCATATCGCCAAACCATTGGTGCGACAATTCGTGAGCATTGACATTAATATAATTTCTATCGTTAAAGCCATTTTCATCCACAACAAAATCTTGCGCAAATAAAGTGGAAGAAGTGTTCTCCATTCCGGCATAAAGGAAATCTTCTACGGGTATTTGGCGGTAAATTTGCCAAGGGTACTTCACTCCTATTTCTTTTTCTAAATAGTCGAAGATTTGTTTAGAATAGCGATAAGTAGGTTCAAATTTAGCGGTATCTTTAGGTTGAATAAAGAGCTGTAAAGGAATTCCTGATTTGGAAGCAATAGTTTGATTTCTAAAATCTCCAATAGCCATCATCACCAAATAGGAACTCATTGGTTTTTGCATCTTATATTCCCAAATTTTTTGCTGTTTATTGGGATACATCGCTTTTAAAACACCATTGGACAAGGCATTGAATTTTTCATCATAGGTAATATTCAAATTAAAGAGTACCTTCTCATTGACATCATCAAAACTAGGCAACCAATAACTAGTGTAGCGTCCTTGTCCTTGTGTCCAAATTTGTTGTCCAGCACCAATTCCGGTAAAATAGAGTGTTTGCTTTGGAGTTGCTTTATAGGTAAATGAAAGTTTATTTTTACCTGTACTAAATCCTTCAAATAGAATTAATTCTTTTTTGTTGTTTTTAAAACGAACCGGTTTTCCGTTAATCATGACGGAAGTAAAATCCATATTCTTGGCGTCAATCCGAATAGAATCAATCGCTGCCAGCACTTTAAACTGATACAAAACAGCGCCATCAATTGATTTGGTTTCAAAATGAGGCGCCACAGAAGCATTGCATTGGATAAAATCAACTTTGGTTGTTTGTTGGGAAAAGGATAGCGTACAAAAGAAAAATAGAATTAATTGCTTCATACATTTTATAATTGAAATACAAAGATACTGAGAGTTTTTTTCAAATTATTACATTTTCAAATTTCCCAATTAAAAACTATCTTCGCTTCTAAAAGAAAATAGAATATAGAGAATAGAAAATAGAAAATGTTATTTTAACTATATTCTACTTTATTCTAAAAAAATACAATGTCAAACAATTTATTACAAACTCCTATAGAATACTTGAAAGGTCTTGGTCCGTCGCGAGGTGAATTGCTTCGTAAGGAACTTGCTATTCACAAGTATGGCGATTTGATAAATTTGTTTCCCAATCGGTATATTGATAGAACGCGGTACTATAAGATCAATCAATTGCAAAATACTACGGCGGAAGTTCAAGTAATTGGAAGAATAATCCACATTAAAACTGTTGAATTTGGCAAAAATCAAAAAAGACTAGTGGCCTCCTTTACCGATGAAACTGGGCAAATGGAGCTAACTTGGTTTCAAGGTGTCAAATGGATTCGAGAGAGTTTAAAACTCAATGAAGTGTATGTTATCTTTGGAAAGGTAGCCGACTTTAAAGGACAATACTCAATGGCACATCCCGAAATGGAATTGCTAGAAGAACACAAAGCAAGTTTGCGAAGCGCGATGCAACCGGTGTATCCGAGTACAGAAAAACTCACGCAACGTGGCGTTACCAATAGAGTTATCAATAAAGCCATGCAACAATTGTTCTTAGAAATTAAAGGCCAATTTATTGAAACGTTACCTCATTATATTTTGGATCAATTAAAATTGATTCCGAAAAACGATGCGATGTTTAACATTCATTTTCCCAAGAGTCAAGAGCTTTTGGCGAAAGCGCAATTCCGATTGAAGTTTGAAGAATTATTCTTTATTCAACTGCAATTGATTACTAAGAATCTTATTCGCAAGCATAAAATACAAGGACATCCGTTTGATAAAGTGGGACACAATTTTACGGATTTCTACAATAATCACCTTCCATTTGAATTGACCAATGCACAAAAAAGAGTGATTAAAGAAATAAGAAACGACATGGGTAGCAATGCCCAAATGAATCGTTTGTTGCATGGCGACGTGGGTTCAGGAAAAACGATTGTGGCGTTAATGTGTATGCTTTTGGCAAAAGACAACAGGTTTCAAAGTTGTTTAATGGCGCCTACCGAAATATTAGCCAACCAACATTTTATCGGTTTAACCGAATTGGCTAAAGATTTGAATATAAGCATAAAAATATTAACAGGCTCTACCAAAGCTTCAGAACGAAAAGTAATTCATGAAGCCTTAGAAAATGGTTCGTTAGATATTATAATTGGCACACATGCTTTGTTGGAAGACAAAGTGCAATTTCAAAATTTAGGGTTAGCAGTGATTGATGAGCAACATCGATTTGGCGTAGAGCAACGCAGTAAACTGTGGAAGAAAAATGAAATTCCTCCTCATGTTTTAGTGATGACTGCTACTCCTATTCCGAGAACTTTAGCTATGAGTTTGTATGGTGATTTGGATATTTCTGTGATTGATGAATTACCTCCCGGAAGAAAAGCGATTCAAACGGTGCATCGATATGATTCGAATCGATTAAAAGTCTGGAAGTTTTTAAAAGATGAAATTGCCAAAGGGAGACAGATTTATATTGTTTATCCTTTAATTAATGAAAGTGCTAGTCAAGATTATAAAGATTTGATGGATGGCTATGAAAGTATTTCGAGAGATTTTCCGTTGCCACAGTATGCTATTTCTATAGTGCATGGGCAAATGAAACCAGCTGAAAAAGAAGCCGAGATGCAACGTTTTGTAGCAGGCAAAACCAATATCATGGTCGCGACTACTGTCATTGAAGTGGGTGTAAATGTTCCCAACGCCAATGTGATGGTTATTGAAAGTGCCGAACGTTTTGGTTTGTCACAATTGCACCAATTGCGCGGACGTGTGGGTCGTGGTGCCGAACAAAGTTATTGCATTTTAATGACGGGATTCAAATTGAGCAACGACAGCAAAACCCGTTTGGAAACAATGTGTGCCACCAATGATGGATTTGAAATAGCGGAAGTAGATTTAAAACTTCGTGGACCTGGAGATATTTTAGGCACACAACAAAGCGGTGTTTTGAATCTTCAAATTGCTGATTTGGTAAAGGATAGAGACATTTTGATGTTGGCGCGCGAGTATGCTATAAAATTATTAAAAGAAGATGCTGTAATGGAAAAACCAGAACATCAAAAAATGAGAGAAATCTTTATAGAAATGAGCAAGAAAAAGAATATCTGGAATTACATCAGCTAGCTATTGTAATTTCTATTCTACAAAAGTTAATTAAAAATCAATTATTTGTATTTTTTAATTGATAAAAGTTAAATTTGTGGCTCTTATTAAAAACCTGAATTAAAAATATTTAGCACTATTACCTGATGAAATTAAAAAATATCGTTATCATCTTACTTATTATATTAATTGGCGGATTAATTTACAATAGAATCACAAAAAACAATGCCCAGGGTGATAAAGGAAAAGACAAAGGCAATAAAAAAGACCTAATAGCCGTAAATGTAATGGTAATAAAAGGCCAGACTTTTGATGATAATCTTTCTTTATCGGGTTCGATTGAAGCTAATGAGCAAGTAGAAATTAGAAGTGAAGTGTCGGGTATCGTTGAAAAGATTAACTTTCAGGAAGGAAGCAATGTTACGCAAGGGCAAGTTCTTTTTAAGATAAATGATGTGGAATTAAGAGCACAATTGGCGCAAGCTAAAACCAAAGAAACGTTAGCTTCAGAAAATGAAAGAAGAGCCAAACTATTACTTCAAAAAGAAGCCATTAGCCAAGAAGAATATGATATAGCCAGTGCCGATTATCGTTCGGCTAAAGCACAAACACAATTAATCACTGCTCAAATTGGCAAAACTGATGTAAAAGCGCCCTTCTCAGGAAAAATTGGGTTACGAAAAATATCTCCAGGAACCTATGTTACTCCTACTGTTTTAATTGCCAATTTAGTCAATACAGGAAAATTGAAAATTACGTTTTCTATTCCTGAAAAGTATGCTTCACAGATTAAAACCAATTCGACTATCAA
>CAIWKX010000216.1 GCA_903913315.1 uncultured Bacteroidota bacterium
GTCATATCATATTCGCGTTCCAATCGTTCTTGGATAATTTCTAAATGCAACATTCCTAAGAACCCACAACGGAAACCAAATCCTAAAGCGGCAGAACTTTCAGGTGTAAAAACTAACGAGGCATCGTTCAATTGCAGTTTTTCCATTGAAGCGCGCAAATCTTCATAATCTTCTGTATCAACAGGATAAATTCCTGCAAACACCATTGGTTTTACGTCTTCGAAACCATGAATCATATTGGTTGTTGGCGTTTTAGCATCCGTAAGTGTGTCGCCCACTTTTACTTCTTTTGCTTCCTTAATTCCGGAAATCAAATACCCAACATCCCCTGTAGAAATTACGTTCTTAGGCACCTGATTTAGTTTTAGAGTCCCTACTTCATCAGCAAAATATTCATTGCCAGTCGCCATGAATTTTATTTTTTGACCTTTTTTAATCTCACCATTTTTCACGCGGAAAATAACTTCAATTCCACGAAATGGATTGTAATGAGAATCAAAAATCAAAGCTTGAAGCGGTTCCTCTTTATTTCCTTTAGGAGCCGGAATTTTTTCAATAATGGCGGCTAAAATATTTTCTACCCCAAAACCAGTTTTCCCGGATGCGTGAATAATATCTTCTAATTTGCAACCCAATAAGTCAATAATATCATCACTAACTTCTTCAGGATTAGCACTTGGCAAGTCCACCTTGTTTAAAACAGGAATAATTTCCAAGTCATTTTCTAAAGCTAAATACAAATTAGAAATAGTTTGCGCTTGAATACTTTGTGCAGCATCAACAATCAAAAGAGCCCCTTCACAAGCGGCGATTGAACGAGAAACTTCATACGAAAAATCTACATGTCCAGGAGTATCAATAAGGTTTAAGATATAATCTTCCCCTTTGTATCGATATTCCATTTGAATGGCATGACTTTTAATGGTAATACCGCGTTCGCGTTCCAAGTCCATGTTGTCTAGCAATTGTGCTTTTTCTTCACGAGCAGTAACGGTTTGTGTAGCACCAAGAAGTCGGTCAGCAAGTGTGCTTTTTCCGTGATCAATGTGTGCAATAATGCAAAAATTTCTAATGTTTTTCATTCTTGTCTTCTATCATTTTTAGCGAATGCGTACGCATTTAATCCGCAAATATAAGGTAAAGTTTTGAAATTAATTTTTTTAAAAATAGCAAGGAATGAAGAAAAGTTGAGACGATATGAGCCTTAATCTCTTGATGTGTCAAAATATTACGTTCTAAATTTTCTATCTTTGCTCAAAATTATAGCAATGCCCAAAATTGGCAACATAGAATTACCTGATTTCCCTTTATTACTTGCTCCAATGGAAGATGTGAGTGATCCGCCTTTCCGCAGATTGTGCAAGCTTCATGGTGCGGATTTAATGTATTCAGAATTTATTTCTTCGGAAGGATTGATTCGTGATGCCATTAAAAGTCGGATGAAATTAGATATCTTCGATTACGAGAGACCTGTTGGTATCCAAATATTTGGAGGAGATGAAGAAGCGATGGAAATGTCAGCTAGAATTGTTGATGCTGTTCATCCTGATTTGGTTGATATTAATTTTGGTTGTCCGGTAAAAAAAGTGGTTTGTAAAGGCGCAGGCGCAGGTGTTTTAAAAGATGTTGATTTGATGGTGCGTTTGACTAAATCGGTTATCAAAGGGACCAATCTTCCGGTTACTGTAAAAACTAGACTTGGTTGGGATGAAAATTCAATAAATATTGACGAGGTTGCTGAGAGGTTGCAAGATATTGGGGTGCAGGCGTTGACTGTTCACGCCAGAACACGTGCTCAAATGTATAAAGGTCATTCCGATTGGTCCCATATTGAACGAGTAAAGAACAATCCTAGAATTACTATGCCTATTTTTGGAAATGGAGACATTGACTCCCCAGAAAAAGCATTAGAGTATAAGAATAAATTTGGCCTTGACGGAATGATGATTGGTCGTGCTGCCATTGGTTATCCATGGATTTTTAATGAGATTAAACATTATTTTGCCACGGGCGAAAAGTTAGCTCCGCCCACTATGAAAGATCGGGTAGAAGCGGCAAGAAATCATTTGACTTGGTCAATGGATTGGAAAGGAGAGCGTCTTGGAATAGTAGAGATGCGTCGTCATTATACCAATTACTTTAAAGGCATTTCAAATTTTAAAGAACACCGATTGCGATTGGTTACCCTTGAAGACCCCGAAGTTTTGTTCAATTTATTGGATGAAATTCAAGAAATCTATGCTACTTATCAAGTAGTTTAATCAAATACACTTTTACTTGCTCTACTGCTGGCAATAAGACTGGCTGCAAATCCTAAAAGCATAATTGTTCCAAAAACTATTGCAATGTTTTCTAAAGAAAAGACAACGGGATAGGCTAATGATTGGGTAATCATTATCAGTTGAAATTGTTGTTGCGCTAGTACGATAATAGATCCTACTATCAA
>CAIWKX010000217.1 GCA_903913315.1 uncultured Bacteroidota bacterium
CTATCAATGTGCCTGTGGTTACGGGTTCGTCAGAAATAGGTACGGTAGGTTCGGCTTACAGCTATACGGTGAATGCTACTAATTTTCCAACGAGTTATGCTATAGTGGCGGGTTCATTGCCACCGGGGTTGAGTTTTAGTACGGTTACCGGTCAAATATCGGGAGCACCAACTACAGCGGGCTCTTATTCGGTTGATGTTACGGCTACCAATTCGGGAGGTACTAGTGTTTCGGCTACTATTAGCTTTACGATTAGTGTGTATGTTGGAGGCTGTTATAGTGTGAATTTTGAAGATGGAAGTTCCAAAACAGCTTATGTGGCCGATAATGTTACTTTAAATGGAGAAGTTTGGAATTTATCGGAAGCTTTGATAGGAGGGACTGGTACAGCTAATGACTATGGCACTGGAAATCTATGTGTCAGAATGCGTTCTAGTTTTTATGCCAATGCCACAATGATTCAAGATAAAGCAAATGGTATAGGAACAATATCATTTAATTATAAAAAATACGGTAGCGATACTTATATAAATCAAGTGTTTAATGCTGAATATAGCAAAGATGGTGGCAATTCTTGGATTTTTATTGGAAATTTTATCCCTACTGCTACCTCACAAACTTTTAATGCTACCGTAAATCAGTCAGGACCAATTAGAGTTCGAATACTTTTTGCTTCAGGGACAGAGAGCGGTAATTCATTTAGAATAAACATCGATAATTTGAGTATTTGTGATTATGTTGTTGCAGCTAAAGACATTGAGCTCTATGGTAATTCGACTACTATTTTAAATAATTCGACTACGGTTTCTTTAAATAACAACACCAATTTTAGTTCGTCTTATTTTGTGGGTGATGCATCTATTGTCAAAACTTTTGTGGTGAAGAATAATGGCACGGGTACGTTAACACTTTCTGGTTTGTCCATTTCTTCATCCCCTTATTTTAGTATTACTAGCGGCTTGTCGAGCACTACTTTGACTGCTGGGCAAAGTGCTACCTTCACAGTTACTTTTTCTTCTACTATAACTGGTTTAGAAAGTGCTACTATTACTGTTTTAAGTGACGATCCACTTGATGGCACGTACAACTTTTTAGTAAGTGCTAGAGTGTATAATTATGTACGATGTACTTTATTGCCTTTGAGTTTTATTGCGCAACAAGATTTTGATAGCAATGTGGGTTATACTTATACGGCTGGGGCTTCTAATGCCAACACCTCAGTTGCCGGAAATACCGATTATGGTAGCAATAGAGTGACGAAATCGAATATGTTTACAGGGACTAACAGTTTTCAATCGTATAATAACAATAACAACATCACTTTTGCTTCTATCAATACTCAGGGCTACCAAAACATAGAGATGGATTTTAGTTTAGGGGCTTACGGTACTTCGACTTCAGACGGTATGGAGACTTCCGATTATGTTATGGTTTCGATGAGCATTGATGGAGGAGTCACCTATTACAACCAGTTGCAGGTTACTGGCAACAACAATTCTATATTTGATATTAATAATACCTTGACCACTAATACCGCAGTGTATAAAGCCAATTCTACCAATCCTTCTCGTATAGGGACTTTGAATAATTCGGCCAATACCTTGGCTTCGAGTTTTAAAATTACTAATCTTCCTAGTGTGGCTGATTTGAGAATAAAAATTCAATTTCTTTCCAATTCTGCCACTGAAATATGGGCCATAGACAATATAGCCGTTAAGGGACAACTGCCATTAACGACTACTTGGGATGGTTCAAGTTGGTCAGCAGGAGCCCCAGCCAGCAATACCAAAGCTGTTTTTAATGGTTTTTATGACACAACTACTAATGGAGCTAGTGTGCAAGCTTGTGAATGTCAATTGAACGTTCCCAACACGGTGAATGTTACGACTGGGAATTTTTTGGAAGTGCAGAGTAATTTAACCAATAATGGGGTTATCAATGTTTCTGATGGCGCTAGTCTTATTCAATATAATGATGATGCTGTGAATTCTGGCACTGGTTATGTAAACGTTATCCGCACTACGTCGCCGTTTAAAAAGTTTGATTATACCTATTGGTCGTCTCCGATACAAAGTGCTTCCATCAGTTCTACTTTTTCAGGATGGCGAACCGATTATTCTTTCGGCTTTGCCACGGCTAATTACTCGGATACCTTAACCATTAATAGTGCGGGAACTGTTACAGCTAATACTCCCGACGGTTTTGATGATTACGCTCCTTGGGCATGGCAAGCCTATACTGGTGCTATGACCCCAGGACAAGGGTATGCTATAATGGGACCTACTAATTTGAGCTTTTCACCTACTGCTACCACGTCGGTTGTTTTTACAGGACAACAAAATAATGGACTGATTACTTTGCCATTGGCCTTGAGTGGTAATTCGGCTAATGCTAATGATGATTTCAATTTGATTGGTAATCCTTATCCGTCGGCTATATTTGGCGATACTTTTATTAATTTGAATCCGAATATGTCAGGCACTTTGTATTTCTGGACGCATGGTACCGCAATAGCCACCACTAATCCTGGACCTGATTTGTATAATTTTATTTCTGATGATTATGCGATGTACAACTTGTCTGGAGGTACTGCTAGTGCAACGGGAAGTTCTCGACCTACAGGTTATGTAGCCTCAGGAGAAGGATTTTTTGTGGAAGCTATTACTGCGACTAATGTACTTTTTAATGACTCTATGCGAAGTAAAAATTATAGCAACACTAATTTCTATAAAAACACTGGGGTGGCCACTCAACAATCTAATGAAGGAGCTAGAAGTCGGGTTTGGTTGAATTTGCAAAACCCAGAAGGCATGTTTAGTCAGCAGCTTATTGCCTATAATGGAAATTCAACTTTGGGGTTTGATAGAGGCTATGATGGATTGGTGAATGCTTCGAATAATTATGTTAGTTTTTATTCTTTTATTGATAGTGATTATTATCGAATTCAAGCTCGTTCTGCTTTTGATGAGAATGACGTAGTTCCGTTGGGATTTTTCACTGCTAGTTCGGGGACTTATACCATCAGCCTTGATTCTTTTGATGGTGTTTTTAATAGCCAAGATATTTATTTGAGAGATAATCTACTGGACATTGTTTATGATTTAAAGCAAGGACCTTATACCTTCCATTCTGATTATGGCACGTTTAACAATAGATTTCAATTGAAATATACGAATAGTAGTTTGACTACCTCTACATTTGCGAGCATAGACAGCAATATAGTTGTTGCCACACCAACTACCAATCAAATCGCTATTAAATCGGCATTAGAAAAAATCAACGCCGTTGAGGTATATGATTTGTTGGGAAGAGCAATTGTTAGTAAAAGTAATGTAAGTGACAATTTAATTTTATTTACTAATCTAACGTCTAAAAATCAAGTACTGCTTGTGAAAATACATCTTGAAAACGGGCAAACGGTTACTCGAAAAGTATTTTTATAAAAGGTTTACTAATGAAGCCGTTTAAACTTTTTTCAATTGGCTGCAAAATTGTATTTTTATCCCATATTTCAGCTTTTTTTAATTCCGTAGCACCACTATGCAATGAAAAAAAGCTAAAATCTGAAACAAAAACCCTAATTTTTCGCTTCAATCAAAAAAGTTTAAACGACTTCAATTTGAAAAAGGGTGTTGGATTTTATTCAGCACCCTTTTTTTTGTTATGTGGTTAAACAAATTAGGCATAAACTACTGTTTTCAAATACATGCTACTATAATTAGCAGCATGGCTTGCTCGTTGTCAAGCAAGTCAATTCTAGCTTTCTGTTCCAATCTTTTTTTATGATTCCTTGGAGAGCCTCAAGCAACGCAGAGTCTTAAGAGAGGCTCCATTTGGATTTATAGCAGTATAAGAAACATATTTCTATTACTATGGAGTCTATTGGATTTGTATCTTTTGCAAAATCAAAGTCTTTTAAGCTTTGATTGTTGTTAAGTAAATACTTTATTAGTTCCTCCGTATTTAATGTTCCTCATTCAGAAATGGATATCCCTATCAATTCTTACTCCTAATTTTATACTGTTTACTATGGATAGCTATTTAGTTAAAGTACTATTGTCTAATTAACAATTCTTTATCCATTTGAAATCGTTTTTTGTAGTGCGACGGAATTACAAAAGTATTATCATTGTTCTAGGAGGCACAAAATAATTTTAAACCATTACTCGCATTAATTTTCATTAAACTAGACTTAGTTCTCTAATGTCCTTAAGGTTTTTATTATAAAGTCTTCCTTTTAAGCATAAAAAAAATCCAAACCTTTCGATTTGGATTTTCTATAACTAAATTAAGATGGTTTAGTTTTTCATTATTTTTTGAGTAAAGTTCAATGAATCTCCACTTACTTTAAGAATATACATTCCTGTTTGAAGACTATTTAAGTTTAACGATTTTTCAACATTGAAATCTTCATTTCTGTATTCATTTACAATTCTACCGTTGATGTCAATTACTTGAATGTTTACTTTACCAATATAGTTGTTGATTCTAATGTTTAAATCACCATTAGTTGGATTAGGGAATACTCTAAATAAATCTTGATTTTGATTGTCAAAATAATCTACGCTTAAGGTACAATTTGAACCTGTTGCTGGAGTTGTTCCAATAGTTGGTTGTGTAAAATCTTCAACTTGATCGTTACCAACATTAGTATCTCCTGCCGAAGCATTGATACCAAAACCTCTACGAGCAAAAACTTGCCAAATCATGCAATAGTCTTTACCACCGGTTGTAGCTTGGTCAGCTGCTATTAAAGCGTTTCTGGAGTCAATAAACGAAGGACTACATACTTGTAGCTTACAAGCATCTAACACCAATCTCATCACTTTATTATTTCCACCTGTGCCAGTATATTTATTGTCATCATAACCATATTTTGCAATATATGCCCATGCTAGGTCCCAAAGAACAGTAGTCCAAACAGAACCAGTACCGTGCACTTCAGTTTGAGTATTTCCGTTGGTATCAGTATATTGATAGTTATTAGTA
>CAIWKX010000218.1 GCA_903913315.1 uncultured Bacteroidota bacterium
ACTTCCTACACTTCCACCTGAACCCCATTGATATACAGCTCCAGAACCCATTGTTCCGCCACTAGCTGTTAATGTTAAATTAGCACCACTGCATGTGGTTGTGGATCCAGAAATTGTAGTAGGAGCAGTTGACGGCGTTGATACGGTAATTGTTTGAGTAACTCCTGCTGTTGTTGCATTACAAGGAGCAGTATCAATAATTCTAACCCAATAGGTAGTTGTAATCGTTGGATTAACGTACATAATATAATAGGTTTGTCCTGCAATAATGTTTGAGCCAATAGTTGTTCCTGTTCCCCATTGATACGTTCCGTTCGTACCTGCATTTCCTCCCACAGCTGTCAAGGCTATACTAGTTCCGCTACAGGTTGATGTTGTACTACTTATAGAAGTTGGATTTGTTGGTGCTGTTGCGACATTTATTGTTGTATTGATTTGTCCTGTGCTTGAATTACAAGGTGCTGGATCCATTCTTCTTACCCAATATCCTGAATTTGCAGTTGGACTTACTACTATTGAAGGGCCAGTGGCTCCTACAATTGTATTCACTCCTGCACTGTATCCAGTTCCCCATTGGTAAACAGCTCCAGTTCCCAAAGTTCCACCTGATGCTGTAAGCGTTGTACTGTTGCCCGAACAGATAGATGTTGAACCACTAATTGTTGTTGGTTGGGTCGATGGTGTATTCACTGTTACTGTTAAAGTAACTCCATTAGTAGTTAGGTTGCAAGGTGTCCCATCTACTCTTCTAACCCAATAGGTAGTTGTAGTAGTTGGATTTATATAATATCCGTTGTAGGATACACCAGCAATTATATTTGATCCGATAACACTTCCCGTTCCCCATTGGTACGTTGCCCCAGGAGCAGCATAGCCACCTGTAGCTGTTAGTGTCGTTCCTCCAGCGCCATTACAAAGAGAGCTTGTTCCTGATATTGCTGTTGGAGCTGACGAGAAATTAGTACATGAAGTATAACTGAAAGAAACTCTTGAGTACCCAGCTTGTTCGTAATATTCCAATACTAAATTAGTATTTCCACTTAAATAGATTGATGCTGAAGTTGTTGTAGTGTAAGCATGGTCATTAAAGTTATTAATAACAAAAGTTGCTCCACCATCTAAACTTAAGCGATACCCGTCGTCACCTCCTACTGTAAAGGTATAGTATCCTGAGGTGAAGTTTTCTTGCATTTTAAATCGAATCGAAAATTGGTCACTATAAGTTCCACAAAGATTAGTTCCAGAAAGAGATCCCGTACCAATGTCTTGATTGAATTGTTCTGTTTGTGTAATATATCCTCTATAAGTTGTAGAGAACACATTGGAAGGAGGGTTTGCACCATCAACAGCTGAATACACATATCCAATCCAAGATGTATTTCCATAAGTTGTTTGATCTCCTGCTGGAGTATTAACTGAAACAGTTGTAGTTACCCCTGTTGTTGTATTTGCACATGGTGTTGTATCTACTCTTCTTACCCAATAAGTTGTCGAAGTAGCTGGTGTATCGGTCAATGAAACTCCTGTCTGCCCAGCAATGATGTTTAAACCAACAGTTGAACCGGTTCCCCATTGATAAGTGCTGCCGGTAGCTAAAGTACCACCAGTAGCAGTTAGGGTCACACTACTACCTAAACATAAGGTAGTTCCTCCAGTAATTGCGGTTGGAGCTGTAGAAATAGGATTAACGGTTACTGTTTGAGTTATTCCCGCTGTTGAATTTGTACAGGGTGCAGGGTCTACTTTGTTTACCCAATAGGTTGTTGTTGTTGAAGGAGCCACTGTAATTGAAGCTGATGTTTGTCCAGTGATTATGTTTGAACCTATTACTGTTCCTGTTCCCCATTGATACACTGCGTTTAATGCTGTTGTGCCACCTACTGCAGTCAATGTTGTTGCGTTTCCTGAGCAAATTGTGGTTGTTCCCGATATACTAGTAGCATCTGTTGAAGGCGAGCTGCAAATTCCATACGAATATGAAACTCTAGAAACACCTCCTTGTTCGTAATATTCTAAAACTAAATTAGTTGGCCCACTTAAATAGTAGGTATAAGTCGAAATTGTATATCCTTGATCATTCCATTTAGATATAGGAAAAGTTGCACCACCATCAAAGCTCAATCTATAGCCATCATCACCACCCACTTGAAAACTATAATTTCCTGGGGCAAAGTTTTTTTGCATTTTAAAACGAATTGAAAATTGGTCACTGTATGTTCCGCATAAATTAGTTCCTGAAATAGAACCAGAACCAATATCTTGATTAAAGATTTCAGGTTGCGTTATGTAACCTCTATATGTTGTAGTAAATGCGTTAGTTGGTGGGTTCGAAGTATTAATTGCACTATATACATATCCAATCCAAGAACCAGCACCGTACGATGTTTGATCTCCAAGTATTGGTGAGCATTGTGCATTGGCCGTTATAGACAATCCAGTCATCATGAATAGAAACATTAGCTTTTCGAAACTAAAGGCACTTATTTTCTTTGAAAATATAGTATTCTTGCAATGGAGTAATAAAGCTTTCATTTTGATTCGTTTTTACTAGTTTTTCGATTTCTTAGGAACATTGATTAGAATGTTCTAATTATTCGACCAAATGTAATATAACATCGACGAAATACACAAATATTTTTTTAAAAAGTTTATTTTCTTACATTTTTATTAAGAATTCAAATTTAAAAACAATCATTTAAATTGTTGATAAACAATAGTATAATTAAAAATTGTGATTATTTTAGAATTTAGGTATCAATGTAAAATCTTACAAATATTAATTTTAAAACTTGGTATTTTGCCCTTATTTGCCCAAAAATGAGCCTTATTATCGACCAAAAATGGAATAAAAACGTCAAAATCCGATAAAGTGTCGATAAGTGTCGACGAAATGGGTGTTTGAGGCAGCGTTTTTAACTGGTGTACAAAAGGGCTATTTGTGGAAGAAATAGTGCTCAGTGCTCAGTATTCAGTGCTCAGTGCTCAGTGCTCAGGAGATGACAACGAGTGAAGATTAACGAATTAAGCCACTAGTAACTATTAATAAGAGGGTATTTAATTGAAAAGAGTATCTA
>CAIWKX010000219.1 GCA_903913315.1 uncultured Bacteroidota bacterium
ACTAGGGGTTTGTGTGGGATAAGTATCATCCACAGCATTGATTGGATTCAAGACCACAACAGTAACTGTAGCCGTATCGCAATTTGAAGGCACCGCACCTACTTCACATAATTGATAGTTAATCGTATAAGTACCCGAGGGTGTTAATGGATTTACAGTTATTGTTCCATCTGAATTCAATGTCAATTGAGTTGGTACTGTTACTCCAGTTAAAATTACATTTCTTGGATTAGTTCCTAAAACTACTGGATTCCCGTTTAAAGTGTCATTAGATAAAACACTTATAGTAGATTGCCCATCAGCAACAGGTGTGGATGAAAAATCATCATCATTAGCAAGTAATACATCATTATTTACAAGTATATATAAAGTTGCTGTACTACAAGCTGTAGGCACTCCATTATCACAAGTAGTATAAGGAATGGCTACAGTACCTGTAAAGCCCAATGCTGGCACAAAAGTATAACTTCCATTGGATAATAAATTAAAAGTTCCTTGTAATAATAAGACTCCTGCTTGAGCTATCACCGTTTGAGTGTTACCCTCAGGGTCAATATCATTTACGGAAACATTTCCTACTGCTGTCACTCCATTCACCGTTGTAGTATAATCATCAGCTGCCAAAGTTGTATTAACAGCCGCCGCAGGTAAAACAGTAACTTGTACGGTTGCAGAGCTACATAATCCTGATGGGGTTTCACATATTGTATAAGTAAAAGTATCTACTCCTACAAAACCTGTTGCTGGGACATAAACTACATTGCCACTTGCATCGACACTAATTGTTCCTCCATAACTAGTTGTGGTTGATGGTAATGTAAGAGTACTTAATGTTTGTCCTGCATTCCCTGCTGCATCATTTGCGGTAACAAAAAGTGTTACAGATGAGTTCAGTTGCGTTATTCCAGCATCATTAACAGCAACTGGAGGATTATTGAATAACAACGGTGCCAAAACGGTAATTACCAGTGGTTCTGTTGGACACGAAATTATTCCTGGCGGAATACAATACGCTACTCCAAAAGAATAAACTCCAGGTAGGGTTGGGTTAAAAGTATAACTACCATCAGAATTAATAATGGGTAAAGTTGCATCTGGATTGCTACCAGTAATTATTGGATTTCCATAAGTTGTACCTATTGGCGCCGAATCATTTGTAGCAACATTACCTGCAATTGTAGTTCCTATATTTCCTATATTCACATCAGGAGTTGTGTAAATATTGACCACAACAAAAGCAGTAGCTGAACTACAAGAAGCTGGATTATTAACCGAACATATTTGATAAATTACAGGATAGGTTCCCGCAGGAGTATTTGCATTAACGGTAATAGTCCCATCGGCATTTAAAGTTAACCCATTTGGAATACTCAAAGGGGTCAAAACAACAGCTGATGGATTAAATGGTAAACCTCCAAGAGTATCATTTAGTAAAACACTTGTTGTACTTCCTCCTACTAAACCATCTATGGGTGCTGGAGTATCATCGTTAGCAACAAGTGGCACTATCACAGATAAATTTGCATCGGTTGAATTTAATACACTACAAACATTATTCGTATTGGAAACTATAACTCTATAATGATAACCCTCCATGGTTGCAGTAACACCCGTTATTGTTAAGGTTGCCGTCGTAACCCCAGAATAAGGTAGTGCATTTGGCACATTAACATAACCTGACCCACTGTCATATTGCCATTGATAAGTAAGAGTACTAGAGGTATCAGTTCCTGGTGGAATGGAATAATTTGGAACTCCTGCCGAAAAAGTAGTTGTACTTATAGCTGATGCAGCAACTGAGTAAGTAGCAGTAGTGCCAACTAAAACAAGTTGATCAATAGGATTAAGAGTAATAGAAGATGTTCCCGCTGTAGTAACATTGGAACTCAAAATTGAATAAGAGGCTCCAATAACCGTTCCATCAGCATTGACCGCAGGTGGATTTCCATTGCCATAATACATATTGCCATCAGTTCCTTGAGCAGTTGATAAACCATAAGCTTCATTAGCGTCCGAGCAACCGTCGTTATCACTATCTAGGTCTAAATAATCAGGGATTCCATCTCCATCTGTATCGATCGCAGTACAGGAAGAAAAGAAATAATTTATGATTCCGATATCAACTCCCCCAACAGCATCTGTAGTATTAGTTGGATAAGTGTTCCAATCAATAATATTACCAACGTTATAATCGGCAGGTAAAATAGAATAGCCATATATTTTAGTTTGAGCTGGTATCCCAAGTGTTTGCATAGTAACATAACCTAATCCAACTATTTCATTTCCAATATTTTGAGGTCTAAACTCTGTATCTCCAATACCTTTTTTAGAAATTGTATATGGAATAGTTGCTAACGTACCCATAGACCCAGGAGTAACGGTTTGAGCGGGTCCAAAAGAAGTCGGGATGCCTAAACTGTTGATTCCAGTAATAGCAGCAATTGTAACGTTATCATTTTTACCTCGTTCGGTAAACAAAACATAATCTAACAAAGGATTTGCTACAACAAAACCTGAGTTAAAAACAACATCAATTCGTTCTATATTACTAACGTTTGTGGTACCTGTATTATCAAAAACATTATCTGCTCCAACATTATAATATCCATTTGAAAAAAGTGCTTCTTCAGTAGTAGGCTTTGACAATAAAAGGGTCGATGACTGTGCCAAAGAGGATCCATTATCTTCCATCCAAATAATAGATTTATTTGGATTACTAGAGCTTAAATTTCTTCTTATAAAAACGGTTCCAATTGGAGAACTTGGATCCACAGTTAAACTTCCACTTGAAAAGTTGATTCCTGTTATTTTTTTTCCAGCGCCAGCACCATAGGATAAAGGAGTCGCAATATTAGCCGTAAACGGAACTACTGCATCTGTTGTGGCATTAACCGTTAGGGAGGACGCTATTTGTGAAATGTTGGAGATGTTTGCTGAAACATAAATAGACGTTACTGCAGCACAACTCAATTCATTAACATCAAATATTCCATCATTGTCATCATCTAAATCCGTTACATCTGGAACTCCATCTCCATCAGTATCTAATAAAACCGGAATAGTATAGGTTGCTGGTGTAGAATCACTGATGCCTAAATTATCAGTAGCCGTAAATGTAAACGTATCATTCCCTATAAACGTTCCATTAGGGGCATACATCAATGTTGCTATTTGCGCGGGTGTTAAAACCATAAGAGCTGTTACTGGAATTGTAACACCTCCCACTACTACACTTAATACACCGTGCACGGGTAATGAAGAAACAGTATAACTAGCAATAGTCCCATCAGAATCTGTTGCTGATAAAGGACTTATAGCAGTTGCACCAGCGGTTGACATTACGTTTGAAGATATGACATCATTGGCTACAGGCGGATTATTAGGCATTGGAGTAACAGAAGCACTATTATTTGATGCACTAGAATCATTTTGATTACCTGTAATCGAAGCAGTGTTAACATGTGAGCCATTAGCTTTTACAGTAGCAACAATGGTTAAGGTAGCAGTCGCACCATTGGAAAAATTACCTATATTCCATGTTGACAAAACCCAAGAACCTACAGAAGGAGTAGCGCTAACAATGGTATATCCGGCTTGTAACACATCTGAAACTAGTACACCAGTAGCATCATTTGGACCATTATTTGTCGCAGTAACAGTAAAAGTGACATTACTTCCGATAATTGGATTTGGATTATCAACTGTTTTGGAAATAGCTAAATCAGCACAAGTGGTTACAACAACACTATAAGGTAAAGACATAATAGTATCTCCGCAGGGAAGTAATGCAGAATAAGAATACAATCCCGATGTGGTAGTAGTGTAGGTTGGACTGGTAGCACCATTAATAAGGGTTCCATTATAAAACCATTGATAATTTGTATAACCGGATGCCGCAGCTAATAATCCTTGAACATTACTACAATTTCCTATTGATGTATAGGTCACTGTTGGAGTTTCGGGTTGTGTTACAAAATTTGAAAATATAGAAGACATTGAAAACCCTCCTCCTTGTTGCACCATCGAAACAACTAAGTTAGCAGGACTAGTGATCAAAATGTCTGTAGGACTCGAGATTTGTGAACTAGTAAAATCAATAAGGTACCAACCAGTAGTGCCTAATTGTCGTCTAGCTCCTGCTAAAGTTTCCAAATTTGCACCATTAACTTCTACTATTGAAGTTGCATCTTTCACTAATACATATCCAAAATAAGGTAAATCTCCTAAAGTATAATTTCTAAATTTATAGGTTTCAATACTTTTTGAACCATTGCATGGAGAACTTATAGGGGTGACAGAAGTAATATCTACTTCACAGGATTGAGCTTGGCCAGCATAAACAGCAACATTATTAGTCGCTGTTATTCTATTAGCTGAAAATGGTGTTGAACCATCACCATTACCATAAGTAATATAATCACCTGCATTTACTAAAGTAGTAGTACTTGTCCCTATAAGAGCTCCCGTAGTAGCATCAAATGTCGAGTTTGTAACAACTGTATTAGCAACAGTGGCAACCACCGTATTTTGTTCCGCTGTCGCTGTTCCTGACGAACGATAAATAATGTATTCATTACCCAAAACTGAAACTGGTGGAATTTGATCAAAGGTTCCATCACCACATCCTCCTGGTGAATCAATATGTTTGTAAACCGTCATGACCGAACCTTTAGTAGCAGTAACTAATGTCCCTATACCATAAGTTGTTGAAGGAATAATATAACTTTGTCCAGCATTTAGCGTCGCTAATGTAGTCCCATTAGCTGTCACTACAGTACCATTTTCAATAGCCATTATACTATACCCCAAATCGGCAGCGGGAACATTCCTATAATAGCCTACTCTAAAACTAAGTCCAATACCAGCATTTCCAAAACTAAATAAAGAGGCATTCCCTTTAATATAAGGATCATAAGCAGCCGCGTCAGACATCACGTCCCTAACATTTACGGAAACAGGTTGATCTGATGTGACAATTAATCCAGCAGCATTTAGTACTGTGCTTTGTGCCCAAACCGACAAAGTATTGGGTGCCGCAGCAAATCTATAAACGGCAGGTGTTCCCTGAGTAGCGGTTAAAGTTGTAAGAACTGTCCCATCACTTTTTGAAACTGTAATATTTGCAGTTGCAGCTGAATTAGTACAAACAACTATTTCATTGGCGGAAGTAAAGTAATTCCAATTGGCGGGAGCAATGTAATGTTTATTAAAGTATTGAGCATTAACACTCATTCCAAAGAATAAAATAGTAAGAAATAGAGGAAAATATCTTCTTACCTTAAAGAAAGTAAAATTTCGCATACTGATGTATGTTTTTAGTTAAAAATTTGTAATTCTATCGCTTAAATAGATTTCAGATTGTTTAGACTTAATCCAAAATTTCGATAAAATTAACAAAATTATCGATAAAATTAACATTTTTTTTCTAATCCGAAAAATTATAGAAAATTAGTACAAATTTTCAAACTAACTACACAAAATCATAACGAAGTCATTTAAACTTAAAAACGCAACTTCAGGCATTTTTTTCACTTCAATTATGGATCTATTCCTTTTCTTTAAACAAATCAGAAAGTGCTACAATATTATTGATACCAAGCTTTTCAAATATTCTATTTTTATAAGTGCTTACAGTTGACATTTGAACCTCTAATTTATTAGAAATTTCTAAATTTCCATAACCACTTATTAATAATTGAGCCACCTCGAATTCTCTCGTGGAAAGGGCATCTATTGAATTTGCACTATATTTTTTCCCAGATTTAGCATTTATTTTACCTCTAATTTCCTCACTATAAAAACTTCCGTTTTCAAGAATTTCACGAACTGCAGCAATAATTTTATCTTCATTACAGAATTTATTCAAATAACCGTCAGCTCCCTTTTGAATATACCTTAATCCATATTGTTTTTCTTCGTGCGACGAAAAAACAAGAATCTTGACATTCTCCTGAATAGCTTTTATTGCGTGCATAATCTTACTATTTTCTACTCCATTAATCGTAATATCAAGAAGTATTAAATCAAGTCCAACTGTTTTAATTATTTCTAGAGCCTCTTCATAATTTTCTGCCTGATAAATAGTGGCAGTCGGAATTGCTCCAACTAAAATAAGTTCAATTCCTTTTCTAACTATTAAATGATCATCAACTAATAATATGCTAATCTCTTTATTCATGATATCCATAATTAATTATACAAACCTATTTCTAAAGGTTATTATGACCAAATATAAATAATTTAGAGCAACCACAAAAAAAACCTTAGTGAAACTTCACTAAGGTTAAACAAAAATTAAATTTAAAACAAATTATTATTCTTCTGAAGCTACCGCTTTATCTTTATCTGAATGAACATTTAGAGTAACGGCCACGCCTTTATCATTAATCATTGTCATACTCATTACATCTTTTGTAGCTAACTTTTTTGTGACAAAACCATTAAAATTGTTGTACGATATATTCAATACTGCTAAATTTTGTAATTTCTCAATATTGATTGGAACTTGCCCTTTCATATTGTTATCAAATAAACTTAAATTTTCAAGAGAAGCTAGATTAGATATAGAATCACTAATATTCCCAGTAAGTTTATTACTATTCAATTCTAACACTTTCAATGATTTTAAATCATATAATGAATTTGGAATTTCACCAACTAATTCATTATTATACAAAGACAACACTTGAAGATTAGTCAGCATTCCAATAGTAGAAGGTATATTCCCAGAAATACTATTCATGAATAAAACAATTTCTTTTAATGAGGTAGCATTTGCTATTTCTAAAGGAATAGAACCTGATAATTTATTAAAAGAAAGATTTAATACTTGTAGTGATTTCAATTCTCCTATAGTTTGGGGAATAGTTCCGGAAATTTGATTTTTAAATAGATTCAAATTTCTTAAAAATTTTAAATCAGAAATAGTACTTGGCAACATTCCAGTTAAATTGTTATCAGACAAATCTATTGAAACCACTTTATCATTAAAGAGTTTAACACCATACCAAGTACTCACTGGCGCATTTAAATTCCATTTTTTCGTCCAGTTTTGTCCTTGTGTAGACTTATTTAATTCTATTAAAGCATTTTTTTCAGAAACGGTTACTTCTGCATAAGTCATCACTGATAAAAAAAGAGACACTAAAATTGTAAAGGTTGCTTTCATAATTATTCTTATTTGATGATGTAAAACAAATCATTTTATCGTTTATAAACAAATTAAATCGACGAAATGCATTATTTGACAAATATTTATGATATTTTATATATTTTTTCTTACAAATAATATAAACTAATTAATATAAAATATTTTATATATTTGCTATACTAATCAATAAACTTGAAAATTATGGAAACAAATTGGATTGCAATTTTACTTGCTGCTTTGTCAACTTTAGTAGTAGGATTTATTTGGTATAACCCAAAAGTATTTGGAACTATCTGGATGAAAGAAACAGGCATTACTATGGACCCCGAAAAAAAACCAAACATGTTTTTAATGCTTGGGGTATCTCTGATTTACGCATTCATGATTTCATTAATTTTACAATTTAATGTTATTCATCAATTTGGAGCATCTAGTATGACAGGGGGCAATATAGCAAATGCCAAGCCCAGTTACGCCGCTTTTATGTCTGATTATGGAGATGCTTTTAGAACTTTCAAACATGGTGTGTTCCATGGATTTTTAGTTGGTTTATTTTTAGCCCTTCCAGTTATAGGAACAAATGCATTGTATGAAAAAAGAAGTTTTAGATATGTGTTGGTAACAGGTGGTTTCTGGATTGTTTGTTTTATGGTCATGGGCGGAATCATTTGTGCTATGAAATAATTAACTTTTATTTATAAAGTAATCGCTCTACTTTTGTGGAGCGATTTTTTTTGATTTGAAAACAAACTATACTTATTCGATATACAATGCTACTACAAATCTTCCCGAACACTGGGATGATTTGGCTTTGTCAAATCTTTTTCTTTCTAAAAAATATTTAGAAGTTCTAGAAAAATCGGCACCAACCAATATGATTTGTCATTTTATTGGCTTTTTTAAAGAAAAAGAATTAGTAGGAATTGCCATATCGCAATTTTTGGACGCCAATAAACTAGAATCGTTTGGAGAAAGAGATAAATGTGTAAAATCAAACGTAAGAAATTTTGCTTTTAAAAACTTTTGCTCCCATGTTTTATTTATCGGAAACAACATGCTCACCGGTCAGAATGCCTTTTCTTTTTCTGATAAAATAGATAAAAAAAGAGTTTTTGAGTTGTTAAAACAATCCTCTGAAGAACTGAAAGTCCTATTCAAAAGCAAGGGGTCTAAAGTGCACATCACCACTTTTAAAGATTTTGAATCGAGTGAAATTGAAGGTTTAGAAAATTCTGTCTTCAAAGACTTATACAAATTTTCCATCCAACCCAACATGGTTTTTGATATTCCAAAAAATTGGAAAACTGAACAGGACTATATTGATGCTTTATCTAAAAAATACCGTGATCAATACAAACGAGCAAGAAAAAAATCATTGGGAATTAAAAAACGAAAAATGGATTTGGATGAAATAAAAGAAAATGAACAAACCATCTATGACTTGTATTTCCATGTGGCACAAAATGCTCCTTTTAACACTTTCTTCTTAGCCAAAAATCATTTCAGTGTTTTCAAGGAAATACTAAAAGACAAATTCCTTTTTTATGGCTATTTTATAAATGAAAAACTGGTGGGTTTTAATACTTTGATAAAAAATGGACCCGTTATGGATACTTATTTTTTGGGCTACGACGAAACCATACAGCGCGAAAAAATGTTGTACTTAAACATGCTCTATGACATGATTGCCTATTCTATAAACAAAGGATTTGAAGAAATAGTTTTTGCCAGGACAGCTTTAGAAATTAAAAGTTCAGTAGGAGCAAAACCTATAGAAATGTTTGGATTTATTAAACATGAAATCAAACTAATTGACAAATG
>CAIWKX010000220.1 GCA_903913315.1 uncultured Bacteroidota bacterium
ATTATTTATTAAACACGGGTAAATTGTCAAAGTGAATTCTCCTTCCAGGTAATTTTATAATGATTCAGAATTGACTTTTTTTCTAGACTTCTAAAACATCCACGATTTTCTCTCGTTTGCCAACCACATGTACCCTACACCACTACATCCTACCTTTTGTATAACTGTAGGTATAATTGTCGGTAAAAATAGTCAGAACAAGTACGAACAGAGGTAAAACCAACACACCCCTGTTGTTCGACTACTACACGGCAATTTGGTGAAAAATATTCAATGTGTATGGTGCATATGTCCTCATAAATCCCCCCAAGGTAAAAATATAAATAAAAATGTATTTCTAAATACATATTAAGGTGGAAATTAATGCCAATTTAAAAGTTCGGTCCTCAACCTCACAAATAGTGCCCCTTGCAATGGCTTTGTTAATATGTCTGCTATCATATTGCCAGTGTTCATATATTCAATTTTTATTTCTTTATTATCCACTCTATCCTTCACAAAGAAATACCTTATTGCTATGTGCCTTGTTCTATCCGCATTTGCCTTCCCATTCCCTATCATTTTGATTGCCGATTGATTGTCCTGGTATACTGTTGCTGCCCCCATGGGGTACCCTTGCTCTATCAAAAAATTCCTTGTCCAAATTATCATCCCTGTTGAGTCGCTGAGTCCAACCAACTCTGCCTCGCAACTTGACTTTGTATTGAGTTTTTGTGTACTGCTTTTTGCAAATACTGGCCCTTTGCCTATGCCGATCACGCACCCTGTGTGTGATTTGAGGTCTGCATGTATCCCATAGCTTGCGTCGATATACCCATATACTGCTAAATTTTTGCTTCCCTCTAATATTATGCCCAAGTTTTGTGTCCCCCGTATATACCTTATTACTCTTTCTAGCTTGTCCATGTCCTGCTGCACCGGCTGTTGGACCCTTTTTGTCAGGAATGCAATAGCTGTAAGTATGTCCGGTCGCACCCGTTTGCCCAAATATAATAACTTTGCTGTAATTGTATGAAATCGCTCCCTCTCAAATTTCTCTAGTACTTTACTGTCTTTATCAATTTTAAATAGATTATCTGAAGCTGGCGTCTTGGTCACCCCTTCAATGTCAGAACAAAATTTCATAAGGTCTGTGATGTACCCATCCATAGTGACCCTGCACTTGCCTTTTTCTTTGAAATCCATAGTCATACCCAAATAATCCAATCGCTTCCCACGATGTACTGATACTCCATCACTATATATACTCTCGATGTCCTTTATTATATTATCGATTGCATGCTCGTTCTTTGCACTTATAAACACATCATCAACATGTAGTACCATTGAGCTCTGTGATCCATCTGCCTCCACCCTATTAAATACACACATGTCATGTGCATTGGGCTTAAATCCAAGCGACTCCAAGTCCTTCGATAGCTTGTTGTACCATAGCCGTGCACTCTGCACGCATCCATATAAGGCTCGATTTAGTTTTACTATCATTGTACCATTCTTCCTCAAATATTTATCATATGATTTATCTATCTCCACTAATACCTTTGCCTCGAATTTATTTAATCTCATGTAGACAGGCGGCTCATCGTCAGGCATCCTTGAATGTAAGAACGCTCCTGGAAAGTCCACAGTAGCCACTGCTCTGCCCTCTGTCGCCGCGATCGATGCCACGATGAAGAGTGATGATGTTGTCGCTGTAGGTGAGGTATTGTTGGGGTATATAGTCTTGTCTTGTTGATGCCCTCCACCTACTAATCTTGCTTTTAGTTTTTCAAATAGTCCTTGCGCTGTATATTTATCCTTGAGAAATGTTGAGCTTGAAATTATGCTTAGTATTTCTTCCTCTGTTAATTCCTCCATCAGTTTCCCTGTGAAGGTTCCCATGTTGTGCAACTGTAACATTTCCTTGACCACACTTCTAACTGCCTCTATACCCAGTTTCTTTATTGCTTCCCTAATTGATAGCTTCAGACCAAAGGTCCTTCTGAACTGTGCCCACATTATCTTGCGGCTTGGAGCGGCCCATCTTCCTGGCGCTGCTCGGTTCCCTCTCAGGTTATATTTTCCTGTTGACCCTTGTTGCTCCTCCTGTGCTGTGTCTTGCATTTCTTGCACATTCTCTATCTCAATTTGTTCTTGCAGCTGCTGTATGTCTTCATCCATCATCATCATGTCTTCACCCTGAGCTTCCTCCTCTTCATAGCTATCCACAAACTGCTCTTCAATTATATTATTGACTCCGCTATATAACTCCTCTTCGAAGTTCTCTTCGATTTCCCTATCTTCATATATATCTTGTGTATCCTCATTGCCTTGTTCATCGTCACCGTAATTTTCTTCCACGTATTGATTTGGCATGAACAATCTCTCTCCCTGAGGTAAGTCTTCATCATTGTTGTACTCATTGTCAACTTCGATATCCCCAATATCTACCCCTATAGCATTCCAACCTCTCCAAAGGCCAATCTTAATGCTGTCATTTGCTACCCATTTTCTTCCACGTTTCTTACGCTCATCCTGTGCCTTCAAGTTGATGTACTCAATCACTTCATCAGGTGTGGGTAATGCTTC
>CAIWKX010000221.1 GCA_903913315.1 uncultured Bacteroidota bacterium
AAAATAACGGTTAAAGATTTTCCCGCCTTTATTATTACTGATGATAAAGGAAATGATTTCTTTGCTAACTTATAAAAATAATTAGCCAAAGATTCACCGATTATTGTACTTAATCGGTGAATCTTTAATTTTTAAAAATAATCAAATGCCATTTAAGGAAACCTTTTCAGAGTTTTATACCAAAGTCAAAGCCAGTTTAGAAGAGGGAACATTTGCCAAATTAACTTTGGCAAAAACCATTGGGAATACAGAGTTGATGAACATCTATGTGCGTCCAATTCTTGAAGAAAATAGTATGTTATTGGAGTTAAAATTCAAATTTCAAAAAGAAGAAATATTTGAAATTCACAGTATTGATAATGCTTTTGATAGATTATTAGAGTTCATAAACAACCCTTTTTTATCGGCCATATTATTTACAACAGGATTTGATTTGACATATAAGTTAAATAAAAAACGGGCCGTAAGTATTGTAGAACAATTTCCGAGTTTTACACATGCTTCTCCAGTACTGATTGAGTATTTGGCAAGTAAAAAATAAAAACAACTGGTTTTACATTATCGTTCTCCCTCCCACTCGGCATAAAATTGCGAAAGGAATAGCTCCATAAACTTATGACGCTCGAAAGCAATTCTCCTTCCTGTCTCTGTATTCATTTTGTCTTTTAGTAAAAGAAGTTTTTCATAAAAATGATTCAATGTTGGAGCATTACTATTTTTATATTCTTCTTTACTCATATTAGTTAATGGAGCAATATTCGGGTTGTAAAGTTGTCTGTTTTTAAACCCCCCGTAATGGAATGTTCTCGCAATTCCGATAGCTCCTAAAGCATCTAATCTATCGGCGTCTTGAACAATTTCCAGTTCCTTTGAAGTGAATTTCTTTTCAAAATTACCACCTTTAAAAGATATATTTTCAATAATGTTGATGACATGCTGTATAACTTCTTCCGATGCCTTTTGAAATTCTAAAAATTCTCGAGCTACTTTTGGCCCTACTGTTTCATCTCCATCGTTAAATTTGCTATCAGCAATATCATGAAGTAGTGCTCCCAGTTTTACAATCATTAAATCACAATTTTCCTCCTCTGCTATTAATACTGCGTTTTTATATACTCTTTCAATATGAAACCAGTCATGACCAGCTTCAGCATTTTCAAGTTTTTGCTTTACAAAAAGAATAGTGTTATCTAGTAATGACATAAGATTTGGGGTTAAAAAAATCCCTTCTTAAGGAAAGGATTTGATCTTTTTTCTGTTTTCTAATTATTATTATTTAACCAAAGCAGGCTGTACCCATTTGAAAATATAATTTTCTTCTGGCAAAACCAATCTCTCTGAAATTTTTGCCATTCTTCCTGGTAATTTCATTAAATAATCCCTTGCTTTTTCTGCATCGTCTGTTAAACCTGATATTTTATCTATGCTCCATTTTTCAAGTAATTTTTGCATAATATCTACATAATCATTAGCGGTGTAAACCCCTAATTTTTGTGCAGAGTCAGAAAAATGATTAAAAGCAGAACTTATAGACTGACCTGATTCTCTTAAAAAATGCGCGGGCATTGTAATTTTTTGCTTCATCATATATTGAAACGCCAACATCATTTCGCTTGGGTCAACTTTGAAGATTTCATTGATGAATTCTGAATAAGCATGATGATGGCGCATTTCATCACCAGCAATCATTTTACATGCTTTTGAAAGCTTTTTATCGCCAAAATCTTTCGCTATTTGTGAAACTCGATTATGGGAAACATACGTGGCTAATTCTTGAAAGCTTGTATAAACAAAATTCTTATAAGGATCTTTTCCTGTTCCAATATCAAAGCCGTCGTTGATTAAATATTGCGTAGTTATCTCAACTTCTTTCATATTTACTCGCCCTGACAAGTAAAGATATTTATTCAATAAATCCCCATGACGATTTTCTTCACCGGTCCATTGACGTACCCATTTTGACCAGCCATTTCTACCTTCATTATCAACTCCTTCCACTTCCATAAGCCATGATTCATAGGTGGGAAGGGCTTCTTCAGTAATAGTATCACCAACCATAGCTACCCAAAAATCATAGGGTAAATCTTTAGCAATTTCTTGCAATTCTTTTACGTCTTCAAAAAAGGTTTCACTTTGAGAATCTGGAAGAAAATCAGAAGGTTGCCATATTTTTTCAACTGGAATTAAAAATTGATCAACGAAACCGTCAACCTTATTCTCTAGAAATTGCATTACTTCTAGACGCATGTTTTTTATTGACATTTATTTTAGCTTATTGATTTTATTTAAAAAATCAAATTAATATTGTACTGATTGAACGACAGCTTTTTCTGTTTTTTCCATTAATTCATCAAATGAAAAATTTTTGACAGCTATTGGTTCTTGAATAATAAATTCTAATTTGTTTCCCAATCCCATTGGAAAGGCACCAAATTTAACCATTTTCCATGAATTATTTATGGAAATAGGTACAACATAGGCAGAAGGAGCATATTTACATAAAATTTTCAATCCGCTTTGTGCGAATTCCTTTGGTTTTCCATTTTTACTTCGAGTTCCTTCTGGAAAAATAACAGCTGACCGTTTGTACTTTTCAATATATTCCGACAACTCCTTGATTAATGGAATGGCTTGTTTCGGATCTTTTCTATCTATTAATATGGAACCACCATGACGTAGATTATAAGAAACACTTGGAATTCCTTTTCCAAGTTCTTTTTTACTAACAAACTTAGCATGATGTTTTCTCAAATACCAAATTATCCCAACAATATCATACAAACTTTGATGATTGGCCACAAAAATAACGGGTACATTTTCTGGAATTAAATTTTTATTTTTAAAAGTGTAAGTAGTTCCTAGAATATTGGTGCATCTTACCAAAAATAAATTTAAATAATCAACACTTTTCTTATGTGCTTGATATCCAAAAACACTAAAACAAACCCATTGAATGGGATGAAAAACACATAAAGTTAATCCAAAACAAAGATAGTAAAGGATAGAAATTGGATAAGAAATCAGTTTCTCCATAACTGCTAAAAAATTCTTGGCTAAAGTAAGAAATATATTTTGGTTACAATTGTTTAAAACTCATTTTGATATTCTTCTTTCACATTCTTTTTTTAATTATTTTTACAACTTAAATGCCAAAAATTTAGAAAAATGAGTTCAGAAAAAGAAGCAAAATTAAAAGCGTTACAGCTTACGCTAGACAAATTAGACAAAACTTACGGAAAAGGAACCGTAATGAAAATGGGAGATAAAGCTGTTGAAGAAGTGGAAACTATTTCTTCAGGATCGCTAGGTTTAGATTTAGCTTTAGGAGTAAACGGATATCCAAAAGGAAGAATCATAGAAATATATGGTCCAGAATCTTCTGGTAAAACTACTTTGACTCTTCATGCTATTGCCGAAGCGCAAAAAGCAGGTGGAATTGCTGCATTTATTGATGCTGAACATGCATTTGATAGAAATTATGCAGAGAAATTAGGTGTTGATATTGAAAATCTAATTATTTCTCAACCCGATAATGGGGAACAAGCATTAGAAATAGCAGAAAACCTTATCCGTTCAGGTGCTATTGACATTGTGGTCATTGACTCGGTGGCTGCTTTAACTCCAAAAAGCGAAATTGAAGGTGAAATGGGTGATTCTAAAATGGGATTACATGCTCGTTTAATGTCTCAGGCATTGAGAAAATTAACGGGAACAATCAGCAAAACACATTGTACGGTTTTCTTCATTAATCAGTTGAGAGAGAAAATTGGAGTGATGTTTGGAAATCCTGAAACTACAACCGGAGGAAATGCATTAAAATTTTATGCGTCTGTTCGTTTAGACATACGTCGTTCTTCACAAATTAAAGATGGTGAAAACGTAGTTGGAAACCGAACAAAAGTAAAAGTGGTGAAAAATAAAGTAGCTCCACCTTTTAAAGTGGCTGAATTCGACATTATGTATGGAGAAGGAATTTCAAAAACCGGAGAAATATTAGATTTGGCGGTGGAATTTGAAGTGGTTAAAAAAGCTGGATCTTGGTTCAGTTATGGTGACACGAAACTAGGTCAAGGACGTGATGCCGTGAAAGCATTAATAAAAGACAATCCAGAATTAGCTGACGAATTAGAACTAAAAATCAAAACATTAATAAAAGAAAATAACGCTTAACAATTAAATCACGCCTTGAGCGTGATTTTTTTTATATTTTCACGCAACCTTTTCAATCTTTTTGTATCTACTAACAAAACATATATTACAATGAAACGTATTTTTTTAATTTTAGCAATAAGTGTTCTAACTTTTTCATGCAGCCCTAGCAATGATAATCCTCAGAATACCTTGGAAACATTACCGGTAAGTCAAGTAGTTATGCCAACACAATTCGCAAAGGATAGTATTACTGAAATTCCTCTTAGTTATATTCGTCCAACGGTTTGCCATAGTTTCTATGATTTTTATTATTTAAGAGATGGCATGACAAGAACTGTAGCCATAATAGCATTAAAAGAAAATGGCGGAACAAGTTGTCCTCCAAGTCAAACAACGTATACAATCCCCTTAAAATTTAAACCAACAGCTTTAGGCACATATCATTTTAAGTTTTGGACTGGTACTGACGCGCAAGGTGTTGATCAATATTCACAATATGACGCTGTAGTTAATCATTAATTAATTTAATTTGACTTTAGAGCAACTCATAAATGATTGTAAAAAAAATGATAGCAAAGCTCAAGAACAATTGTATAGGCAATATGCCCCAAAGATGTTCTCACTATGCTTAAAGTATTCACGCAATTATCCAGAAGCTCAAGATAATTTACAAGATATCTTTTTATTAGTATTTGAAAAAATACATCAATACGCATTTAAAGGTTCTTTTGATGGATGGTTAAAACGAATAACTATAAATCATATTCTTCAACAATATCGAAACAAGCGGTTGTTAAATTCGATAGATGAGGATGTAGTTGAAGACGTTGAAGTTGAAATTAATGATGAAATTTCAGTAGAATTTCTAATGAAAATTATTCAAGAATTGCCAGATAGATATCGATTGGTTTTTAACTTGACCGTTTTTGAAAATTATTCGCATCAAGAAATTGCAGATGCTCTTGGAATTAGTGTAGGAACTTCAAAATCCAATTTATCGAGAGCCAAAATGATATTAAAAGAAAAAATAGAAAATAATACAGGCAGTTCAAAAATGCCTTTTATAAAATGAGCGAAAGAAAAAACATAAATAAACTCTTTCAAGAAAATTTTGAAAATTTTGAAGTAATTCCAGATGAAATAGTTTGGGAAAACATCGAAAAAAAATTAAATGAAAAGAAAAAAAGAAGAGTGATACCATTTTGGTGGAAACTTTCAGGTATTGCAGCAGCGTTACTTATAGGTTTTTTTGTATTCATTGATAATGCTAAACCGAAAATAATTAATATAAATACTGTTGCAAAGCAGGAAAAAGATAGCGTTAAAACAAATAGTAATAAGGTAACTAAATTTGTAGATAAAAAACAAAATGTTGCAACGGCAAATATTGAAAATGAAACTGGTTCAACTAAAACAGAAGTAATTGGAGGTTCAAAAAAAACTACCCAAACCCATTCTGTTTTGAAACAAAAAATAGTAGTTGAAACAGAAAGAAAACACACTGTCAATAGCACAAATAAAACTATTAAAAACAAAGTTTATAAAGTAAATGCAACTTCAATAGTTAACAAAAAGTCTGAAGAAAAAATAGCATCTCATGCTACTAAACAGAAAAAAACAAAAAATAATAACCCTATTATAGCATCCGAAAACAATACTTCATTAGCTGAAAAACCAGTTAATCCGGTAGAAAAAACAAATGATAGTAACACTATTTCAAATCCAAATAAACTATCCAATACTAGCATTGCAAACAATAATAGTATAGATCAAAACAAATCAGTTTTAAACCCTAATACTAAAACTGACGAAACAATAAATAAAAAAAATGACTCAATAAAAATTGCTAGTGTTGAGCCAAATGCGTTGGAAGAATTGCTAAAAGAAAAAGAAAGCAAATCGATTACTGAACCAAAATTAAATAGGTGGCAAGTTTCAACAAACATTGCGCCTATTTATTTTAGTTCTATTACAAATGGCTCTCCATTAGATGATAAACTGGCGAATAATGATAAAACTTATTCTGCAAACAATCAAAGTTATGGACTGGGTTTAAATTATGCTATTACCAAAAAATTAAAAATAAGAACTGGGATAAATGTTTTGAATATGGATTACAATACTAATGGAATTACATACTATCAAACGCAATCTGTAACTGGAAAATTAACAAATTTGAATCCAAATGCTGCAGGAAATTTAATAGTAATTGAAAATTTAAATAATGTAAATAGTCCCTTAAATAAAATTGGTGATAGAACGGATGGAAGTTTAAATCAAAAACTGGGATATATTGAAATGCCTTTAGAACTAACATACAAGGTTCTAAATAAAAAATTTGGAATTGACGTTATTGGTGGTATGAGCACAATGGTATTAAATGAAAATGAAATTTATCTTCAATCTTCCGATTTGAATTTAAAAATTGGAGAAGCAAGTAATCTAAATACTATTCACTTTAGTGGAAATGTGGGATTGGGTTTTAAATATGATATATTCAAACATTTAGAAGCAAGGATTGAACCCGTTTTTAAATATCAAATCAATACATTTAGCAATGACCCAGGAAACTTTAAACCGTATGTGTTTGGAGTGTACTCGGGAATAAATTTTTCTTTTTAAGTTAGGTTAAGATTAATAAGGTTAGTTTAAAATTAGTTAAGTTGTGTTATTGCTTCCGAGTAATAACGAAAAAGAGCGCCTTAGTTAAGCGCTCTTTTTTATGGATTAAATTGCTCTAATTGTTTTAAAATAACAGTTCTAGTTTGTTCTCTCAACAATTTTTTATCATCTAAGGTTTTTCCTTTGGTTTCAATAAAGTGATGCACCCTGACTCTCAATAAACCTGGACCTCCACTAAAAAAAGTATATGACATTCTTTTCTTATTATCGCCAAATGTAATAGGAACAATAGGTATTTGATGCTCTATTGCCAACCGAAAAGCACCGTCTTTAAACTCATCCAAGACAATAGTTTCATCGGGAACTCCTCCTTCAGGGAAAATACAAATGCTCATTCCTTGTTTCAATCGTTTTTGGGCTCTTTCAAAAACTTCGTGTCGACTTTTTGGACTGCTTCTGTCGACTAAAATACAAGTCCTTTTATAGAAAAAACCAAACAATGGGATTTTAACTAATTCCTTTTTCCCCACAAAAACAAATGGATTTCGAATAACGGCCAACATCAACATAATGTCCAACATAGAAGTATGATTGGCGGTAAGCATATAACTTTTACCTTCCTCCAATTCTTGTTCCCGTTCAATTTTATAATAACAGCCCAATCCTAGTAGAATTGCTCTTGCCCAAATGCGAGCCATCACAAAAAAATAGGGATACCATTCTTCTTTAATAATAGAAATTGAAAGAAAAGGAAGCATTATAACAATAAAAATTCCCATCAATACGTAAAACCAAACACGCCAAAGAATCCAAAAAAGACATTTTATTATTCTCATAGTGTCAAAAATAAGGAATAGTATGCAATTTTTAATACAAAGGATTAACTTTGCCACAAATAAAATTAGAATGGCAAAAATACTCACAGGCGTTCAAAGTACAGGCACCCCTCATTTAGGAAACTTATTAGGTGCCATTATTCCTGCTATTGAATTATCTAACAATCCAGCAAATCAATCTTTTTTGTTTATCGCTGATTTACATTCCATCACTCAAATTAAAGAGGGTGAAACGTTAAGAGCTAACACTTATAGCACGGCTGCTGCTTGGTTAGCTTGTGGATTAGATATTAATAAAGTAACTTTTTATCGTCAAAGTGATGTGCCTCAAACTGCCGAATTATCTTGGTATTTGAGTTGCTTTTTCCCATTTCAACGATTGACTTTAGCACATTCTTTCAAAGATAAAGCCGATAGATTAGAAGATGTAAACGCAGGTTTATTTACCTATCCAATGCTTATGGCAGCGGATATCTTATTATATGATGCCGAATTTGTTCCTGTTGGGAAAGACCAAATGCAACATATAGAAATTACTCGTGATGTGGCTTCTCGTTTCAATCACCAAATGGGAGAAACGTTTGTTATTCCAGAAGGAACTGTTCAAGAAGAAACCATGTATGTTCCAGGTACCGATGGTTTTAAAATGAGTAAATCCCGTGGAAACCTTATCAACATTTTTATCGATGATAAAGCGTTGCGCAAACAAATAATGGCTATTGAAAGTGATAGCACACCACTAGAAGAACCTAAAAATCCAGATACTTGTAAAATATTTGCTATTTATAAATTGGTTGCCAATGAAGACCAAATTGCGATAATGAAACAAAATTATCTAGGCGGAAATTATGGTTATGGTCATGCCAAACAAGCTCTTTTTGAATTGATTTGTGAAAAATTCAAAACAGAAAGAGAAAAATACAATTACTATATGAGCCATCTAGACGAAGTAGATGCTTTATTAAAAGAAGGAGCTGCAAAAGCACATTTGGTGGCAAATCAAGTTTTGAATAGAGTTCGAGTGAAATTAGGTTTTAATTAAATTACTTCAAATAATTTACCTGGTAAAGGACGTATGACTCCTTTTAATTCCATATTCATTAAAATAGACGAAATTCTAAAAACAGGAAAACCACATTCTAAAGCAATCGTATCCAATTCTTCTTTTCCTTTTTTCTGAAGATAATCATGAATCTTTTGTTCCTCATTATCTAAGGAAATAAAGAGCTGTTTTTGAATGACTTTTTCTTCTTTATGATGCAACTCCCAATTGAGAATATATATCAAATCGGCCGCTGAAGTTAATAGATTGGCACGTTGCGTCTTAATTAAATTATTACAACCTTGACTAAATTTGTCCGAAGTTCTTCCTGGTACGGCAAACACATCCCGATTGTAATCATTAGCTAAATTAGCCGTTATTAAAGACCCTCCCTTTTCAGCGCTTTCTATAACAATTGTAGCTTCGCTCATTCCGGCAACGATTCGGTTTCTTTTTACAAAATTCTCTTTTTCAGGATTTGATGTGCTCCAATATTCAGTTAGAAATCCGCCATTTTCTTCCATTTTTGCCACATACTTTTTATGAACTTTGGGATATACTTGGTTCAATCCGTGTGCAATCACACCAATGGTTTGCAAATTGCAATCCATGGCAGCTTTATGAGCAACAATATCAACTCCATAAGCAAATCCACTCACTATTATAGGATTTAAAGGTGCTATATCTTCTATTAGTTTTTTACAAAAGTCTATACCATAAGAGGTGATTTCGCGTGTGCCAACTATACTGATGATTTTACGATTATTCAAATCCATATTACCCGAAGCAAATAGCAAAACTGGAGAATCAATGCAATGTTTCAATCGATTTGGATAAGCTTCCTCTTGATAAAACAATAAATTTATATGATTGTCTTCAATAAATTTAAGTTCGGATGCTGCCAACTTAAAAACGGATTTGTCTTTCAGATTTTTAATCAAAACATCCCCAATTCCATCTATAGAGGATAAAATGGACGCCTTTGTTGTAAAGATTTCCTCAGCACTTCCGCAATGATTTAGTAATTTTTTGGCAACTATATCGCCAACTCCCTCAATTTTTAATAGGGCTAACAGGTGTAGTAATTCGGTGTCGTTCATTAAATTAAAGCTGTATGGTGTATAAAATGGAAATTCAAAAATAAGAAGAATTAAAATTGTTAACAAAGTTTGTTGATAAAATTTTGCATTACACATTAAATAATTAAATTTGTCATT
>CAIWKX010000222.1 GCA_903913315.1 uncultured Bacteroidota bacterium
ATCTTCTAGTCTATAGGCTTTGTATTCTTTAAACTTGGCTTTGCCTTTTTTGGCTTTGGCTAAAATGGCATTTAAGTCGGCTACTTGGGCTTGTTGTAGTTGTTTAAAATCTACTTTTACACCGCTTTTTTGTTTGCAACCGTTGCAACCATCATCAAAATAAGTAGGATCTTGGTCTCCAATTCGGCTTACTATTCGTTGGCTACCGGCATAGTAATGCTTGCTGTAAATGCCTTGCTCGTTAATTACTAAAAATGCACTTGGGTACATGGTGTAGGTATCCATAGTAACCGAGGTAGCGTCGAGTAGCGAACCGTTTTGATATAACGCTTGGGTACTTGAGCTGGCTTTAAGCACGCGCTATCCGTTGTGGGACAAATCCGCGCCATCTAGGTGGGTCTTCATAGAAAAACTATTGTTTTGTGCACTAGTACAACTAAAAATCCCCGATAGTGTTCCTATCGGGGATTTCAATTTTAATATTCTAAGTTTACTGTTTTACAATTTTAGCAGTATAAGAAGAAGATCCTGAAGTGATTGTAACAAAATACATTCCACTAGTTTGAGGACTTAAATCGATAGCATCCGATTGTAATCCCATAGATTTTTCCATTTTGGTTTCAGAAATAAGTTGCCCTTGAATAGTGCTTAATCTTACCAAAACAGTAGAAGAACTCTCTAAAGTATAATCAATAGTCACAATACCATTAGTCGGATTGGGATAGACACTGATGTTCGTTTTGTCCATCACAACAGTTGCATTGGCTAACGAAGAAGTAGGACAACTTACCGATTGTATTGTGTTATAGGCAATGTTACTACCAATTCCTAACTCACCTTCCAATCCTCTTCCTGTTGACCAAAGTGCTGTTGACATTTCCATGGCTAAAGAATGCGTATCTCCAGCAGAAATAGAATACCACGTAGTGCTAGACCCTACTTGATTTAAAGTGTTTACAGCTGTATTGTTGCCAAGACCTAGTTGACCACTTGTGTTATATCCGCAAGACCAAAGGGTATTGTCATTTTTGATGGCTAATGAAAAGGTAGTACCAGCTGAAATAGCAATGTATTGTGTGACAGTGCCAGCATTAGCAAAACTTATCGGAATCATAGTGTTGGAAGCGGTATTGGTTCCATCACCTAATTGTCCATTGCTGTTGTTTCCAAAAGTGTATAAAATGCCACTATTGTTTAAGGCCATGCTATGATCAAATCCTGCTGAAACTTCCGTCCAATTGTTAGATGAAGATACCATAATTGGAATCAAACTGCTTGTAGTAGTTCCGTTGCCAAATTGTCCGAAAGTATTATCTCCCCAAGCATAGATAAATCCTGTAGTATCAATGGCTAATGAGTGTTGATTACCGGCATCTATTTTCAACCAATTGGTAGCTGTTCCAACCTGTACAGGAAGGTTTTGATTCACCACATTGTTTAAGCCAAGTTGTCCAACATTGTTTAAGCCCCAAGACCATAGTGTCCCAGTAGTTTTAATAGCAAGACTAAATCTATTGCCTGCAGAGACCGTTAGCCAATCGTTGGCAGTTCCCACTTGTGTAACATTTGGTGTAGCAGAATTAAACAATCCATTTCCTAGTTGTCCAAATTGTCCATCGCCCCAAGTCCAAAGGGTTCCATTTGTTTTTACTGCTAACGAATGTACAGTGCCAGCAGATACTGTCGCCCAATCAGTAGCAGTCCCAATTTGAATAGGAAGATTTTGATCGGCTAAATTCCCAAGTCCTAATCCTAATTTGTTGCTGTTTTGTCCCCAGCCCCAAAGTGTAACGTCCATTTTAATTCCAAGAGAAAAATTTTCTCCAGCAGATACCATTCTCCAACATCCAGTGCCAGAAGTTTGCCCATAAGTAGTAAAAGTTGTTACAAAGACAAAAAACGAAAGTAGTAGTAATTTTTTCATGATAGTTTGATTTTTAGTATTAATTCAATTCTATATCAATGAAACTTTTAATTTGTTACCCCTAAATTGAAAAATAGTTTCAATTATTTGGAAACTAATTAATTACTAAGTTAGTTATTATAATAATGCAAACTTCGTATGGCTTTGTTTTTTTAAGTATGCTGCCGTTGGAAACAATATGGAGATACTCGAAAGATTGGAGTAGTTTAGGGCTATACGGGTAAGTTTTTTATCAAATCAATGAACATTTCAGTGGTCATCGGCTTAATGATAAAGTCAGAAATATCACTATATTCTTTTGCTCTTTGATGATCTTTTGGAGAAACGGAAGAAGATACAATGTATAAAGTAATTTTTTTTGCTAGTCTAGGTTTTAATAAAATATATTCTTCTAAAAATCCCCAACCATCAAGTACCGGCATTGAAAGATCCAAAAGGATAACTTCAGGGAGAAGTTCTTTTTTTTCAGATGTCGCATCAAGAAAGTCAATAGCTAGCTTTCCATTTTCAAATATTCTTATTTGATTGGCTAAATTGGTTTTCTCAATTATTTTTTTTGTCATGAAGGTGAATAATTCATCGTCATCAACGAGTAGTAGGTTATTGATTGGGGTCATAGCTATTGGTTATTAAATTCAACAAAAAAAGTGGAACCTTCCTCGGGAATACTTTCAGCCCATATTCTTCCTTGCATAGCAACAACTTGAGATTTGGTGATAAAAAGTCCAAA
>CAIWKX010000223.1 GCA_903913315.1 uncultured Bacteroidota bacterium
ACTTTAGTTTCTTTTAATTCTTCGGCTGTTCCTTCAAACATGATGTCTGTAATGCGGAAACCTAATATCTCGTTGGCTTTTTCAAATAATTCTTTTGCTACCGTTGAGTTTTCATATAAGTCTTTGCCCATTCCTGTGAACTGTGCGCCTTGACCTGGAAATACATATGCTTTCATAAAATTTTGTTTCAAGTTAATTATTGAAAGCGCAAAAATACTATTTTTATTACAATTCAATCGAATTTACAATTCCCATTAATTGATTGTTTAAATCGGGATTGATAATACCACTTGATACATCAAAGTTCTCATAGAAACTTGGCAACGAGAAACTCCCTTTTACCACTGCGCCTTGAAAAGGAAATCTATTCTTTGCAATTTCCAACACAGAGCTTCCACCACGAGGTCCTGGTGAAGTTGATAATAATAGGGTTTGTTTTTCTTGAAACGTTTTGGCATTGATTCTCGAAGTCCAATCGAATATGTTTTTAAAAGCCGTTGCATAGGCTCCGTTATGTTCGGCAAATGATATCACAATCAAATCGGCGGTTCCTAATTTTGTATAAAAATCGTGTGCCAATTGCGGAATTCCATTTTCTGATTCTTTATCGGTTGAAAATATCGGCATCTCATAATCGTTTAAGTCTAGAACTTCAACGGTTGCGTCTTTGAATTGTTTTGCGGCATAGGTTGCCAATTGTTTGTTAATCGAAGTTTTGCTTGATGAAGCACCAAAGGCGATGATTTTTTTCATATGTTTAAATAGTATTTTTCAGAGGTAACAAATGGAATCGCCTTTCTAATCACTTGGTGTTTGCTTACGCAAGCTTTTTTTAGTGGCGATTTCATTATCTATTTTCTATAAATGTTTTTGTTTTCAAAACGGCATTCTTTACCATCTCAAAGTTGTTTACTGCTTCTTTTGTTGTTTTGTCTGTCCAATTAATCGTAAAAGTCATTTCGGTTTCATTATCAGAAATGGCGCGAATGTCATTATCGACATATCCTTCCAATTTTGGATGATCTACCAATAGAAATCGCACTTTATAAGGAACAAACGTTATCTTTTCTTTTAATATTGTTGTCGTTTCAGGTGTGGTAACGGTCATTTGTCTTGAAACAAAATCGGTATTCTTTTCAAAGAGGATAACATCGCTCACTCCCGGAACAAAATGTTCGGGATGGTCTATTTTATAAATCAAATCTTCCCAAACTTTCTCCAAGGAAGCATTGACTGTTGTAGTATATTGTACCATTTTATTTTTCGGTTAAATAGTAAGTCAAGGCGCCCGAAGGACATTTCTTTACGGTTTCAATAATCTTTTCGGTAGTCGAATTTTCAGCCGTAATCCATGGTTTTTCTTTAGGTTTAAAAACATCTGGATTGTTTTTTACACATTCGGCGGCGTGTTTGCACAAGGCATTTTTCCAAACAATGGTCACTTCTCCATTGCTATATTCTTTGGTTAGATCTTTTGCATCCATAATTATAGTAGGGTGTTAATCGTTATTTTGTTTTTTAAGATTTTAGAAACAGGACATTTTTCAGCAATCAGCAACAAACGTTCTTTTTGTTCGGCAGTGATTTCGGAAGAAAATGAAATACTTCTTGAAATAATAGTTTCCAATTCGCCACTAGTTTCTTGTGCTAAATTTAATGAAATTTTTATTTCTGGAATAACCCAACCTTTGCGGTCAATATACATTCGCAAGGTTGATAAAGTGCATCCTGCTAATGAAGCTAATAAGGTAGAAAATGGATCAGCACCTAAGTCGTTTCCTCCCACACTTTCGGGTTCATCCATCAGTAATGTTCCGTTGCGCCAAACAATAGTGCACAAATAGTTTTGCTCGCCAATGCTTCCGGTTATATCTTGTTCTAATAAATTTGTCATACTTATAACACGTCTTTATATTCCGGTGTTTTATCAAAAACACTTTTCGCAAATGGACATAGTGGAATAATCTTTATTCCTTTTTCTCTAGCATATTGTACCGCTTTTGCCACCATCATTTTACCAAACCCTTTGCCGTTATTTCCCGGATTCACTTCGGTATGGTCAATGATTATTTTGTCTTCGCCAGCAAAAACAAACGTCATCATGGCTTCGTGTTTGCCTGAAATATCAATATAAAAAACACCGTTTTTATCATTGATTATTAATTGTACTTCTTCCTTCATCTTTAAAATTCTAAAATCAAAAATCGTTACTCTTACTGCTCCATCGGAATCTCCATTACTAAAAACTTAGCATTAGTAGTGGCTTTGATTTCAATTTCGTTGGTGTCCCAAAGGCCTAGCGCATCTCTTTTTTCCAATCGTTCTCCGTTTACTTCAATTTCGCCATCAATGTTCATGATATAAAAACCGTTTCCTTCTTTTTTCAAGGCTAGTTTTTTAGAGAAATCGGCATCAAAATCAGCTAGGTAGAACCACGCATCTTGATAAATCCAAACGCCTGCATCTTCGGCTGTGGGTGATAATATCTGTGCAAAGTTGTTTTTTTGTTCGGTGGCATCCAAGGTGATTTGTTGGTAACGCGGGGTTACATTTCTATACTTTGGAAACACCCAAATTTGAAACAATTTAGTGTGTTGGTCGTGATTCGGATTGAACTCACTGTGTTGAATTCCGGTACCAGCACTCATTACTTGCACGTCGCCCGTTTTGATCGTAGCGGCATTTCCCATGCTGTCTTTGTGTGCCAAATCGCCTTCTAGTGGAATGGTGATGATTTCCATATTATCGTGTGGATGGGTACCAAAACCCATTCCGGCAGCTACGGTATCGTCGTTTAAAACGCGTAACATTCCAAATTGCACTCTATCGGGATTGTACCAACTGGCAAAACTAAAACTATGGTAAGCATTCAACCATCCGTGGTCGGCGTGTCCTCTGCTATTTGC
>CAIWKX010000224.1 GCA_903913315.1 uncultured Bacteroidota bacterium
TAGTTAATAATTTGGATTCTAGTATTTTATACTATGGGTACATGTTTGCTATTAATCCTACTAGCGTATCGCCTTTGAGCAATGCTTTTATTGTGAAGTGTATTTAAAAAAAGTCGTTATTTATTTTGTTTGAAAAGCTCTACTGCAATTGGTAGGGCTTTTTTTGGTTATTTGTTTAGTTGACTTTAAGTTAAAAAAAATCAAAATACTTCAATCGAGAATTCACATTCAAAGCTTTCATTCACCGCAACCACTTGTATCCCTTCTTTTTCAAACAAATCTCCAGAGGCATTTATAGTATCTGAATATCCCAACCAAGGTTCGATACATATAAAAGGAGCGTTTACTTTTGTCCAAAGTCCTAGGTTATTAAAATCTGGGAAAGCAACTTTAAGCAACGGTTCGTTATTTTCTAAAATTGTAATCTCTTTTGATTGTAGTGTTTTAAAGATTAAGGCATCGTTTTCAAAAGTCGAGTAGGAGAGAGGAAGTTGTTTGTTGTTTAACGCAATGGCAAAAGTGTTGTTGCCAATCAAATCGTTTTCTAACGTAAAACAGTCCAAGGTTTCTTGTTGGCTGAATTGCAACGAATAGTTTTCAAAAGCATTGGGCAATGCAAACGCAGGATGTGCCCCAATAGAAAAAGGAATTGTCACCCTATCTTTATTAATCACTTTGTAGCCAATGGTCAAAGTGGTATTTATAAGTGTGTAGCTTATTTGTAATTCAAACGCAAAAGGGTATGCCTTTTTAGTTTCGTCTGAAGCTTCTAATGAAAAAACACAGTGCGTCTCTGATTTTGTAATTAAGTGAAAATTAAGACTTCTGGCCAATCCGTGGCGCAATAATTCATAATCTCGTCCGTTATACTGAAATGAATTATTTTTTAAGGTACCTACGATGGGAAACAAGACCGGAGAGTGTTTTCCCCAAAAAGTAGGATTTCCTTCCCAAATATATTCTTTGTTTTTTGCAAGCGAGCGTAATGAGATTAACTCGGCACCCAAAGGGTTTATGACAACGGATACTATTGCATTGGAAAGTGTTGTATTCATCATTAAGTAAGTATTAAGCGATTATAAAAACGGAGGTAAAGATATTTCATTAATTTTATAATACAATAAGTCTAATTTTTATAAATTTATTACTATGGCAGTACATTTTGAATTAATTGAGAAAGAAGAAATAGCTCAATTATCTTTTCCAAAGGTAGAAGTTTTAAACGATGCAAAAGAAATCCAGCAGCGTTTATCAGACTTAAGTAGAGCTCTTTCGTTAGGGAATTTAGAACATTCAAAAATCAAGATTTATTTTGAAGATAATGAATCTAAAAAAGTGGTCGAAACGACAGTATGGGGATTAACGGACCAAAGAGTCATTTTAAAACAAGGAAATGTAATTCCGATTCATAGAATTATTAGATCGGCGTAACAAAAATAACATTTAACATACTTATAAGATGCTTCTGAGATAATCAGAAGCATTTTTTTCTTTTATTTGCTACATCAATTAACTCAATTACATTATGAAAAACATTTTTTTTAAGGTTTTCTCGTTTGGTATTTTACTTTTTGGATTCTCTGCTGTCTTTGCACAACAAGGAAAACAAGGGTCAAATTACAATTACAATGAGACTTTTGCAAACAATTTTTACACAAAGAACGGAACCGATACACGTTCTGCAAGTGGGCAACCGGGTGCAAAATATTGGCAGAACAGAGCTGACTATTCTTTAAAAGCTACATTAAACGATCAAACAAAAGAGATTGTTGGTTCTGAGATTTTAACATATACCAATAATAGTCCTGATAAATTAGGGTTTTTATGGATGAATGTCGATCAGAATTTATTCAAAAAAGATTCTCGTGGAAATGCTGTTATTTCTTTAAAAGGAAGTAGAAACGGCGCCAAAGGACAAGACTTTGACGGAGGATTTAAAATTAAATCCGTTAAAATACTTTCTACTGTTGCTGGAAAACCTGTAGAGAAAGACGTTACTTTTACTATCATTGATACGCGTATGCAAGTGAACCTTCCGCAAGATTTGAATGCGAATGGCGCGAGTGTAAAACTTAAAATTGAATTCTCATTTATTTCTCCAGATTATGGTTCGGATAGAATGGGAGTGGTTGATACTAAAAATGGTAAAATCTTTACTATTGCACAATGGTATCCAAGAATGTGTGTGTATGATGACATTCGCGGATGGGATACACATCCGTATCTTGGTGCTGGAGAGTTTTATTTAGAATATGGCGATTATGATGTGACCATTACAGCACCTGCTAGTCATATTGTGGTATGTTCAGGAGAATTGCAAAATCCTACAGAAGTATATACAGCAGAACAACAAAAACGTTGGGCTACTGCAAAAACAAGTGATAAAACAGTTATGATTCGTACAGCAGATGAAGTAACGAATTCTGCTTCGCGTCCTGCTGGAAAAACTACGTTGACTTGGAAATTTAAAATCAAAAATGCTCGTGATGTTTCTTGGGCTTCCTCTGCTGCCTTTATTGTAGATGCTGCTAGAATCAACTTGCCAAGTGGCAAAAAATCGATTGCTATTTCTACTTATCCTGTTGAATCAGATGGACAAGCAGCTTGGAGTAGAGCTACAGAATATACAAAATCATCGATTGAGAATTATTCTAAACGATGGTTTGAATTTCCTTATCCTGCTGCCACAAATGTTGCTGGTAATGAGGGTGGAATGGAATATCCAGGAATTGTTTTTTGTGATATAAAATCAAAGGGAGAAGAACTTTGGGGCGTTACTGACCACGAATTTGGTCATGGTTGGTTTCCGATGATTGTTGGTTCTAATGAGCGTTTATTTGCTTGGATGGACGAAGGATTTAATACATTTATTAATGGAGTAAGTTCGCAAGATTTTAATAATGGAGAATACAAACAACGAGTACCTAATATGCACCAATCGGCAGGAATGTTGACTAATCCAGATTTGGAACCTATTATGGCAGCACCGGATAATTTAAAAGAACCTAATCTAGGTATTCTTGCTTATTTTAAACCGGGAGCGGGATTGGATATCTTGCGTAATCAAGTGTTGGGTAAAGAGCGTTTTGATAAAGCGTTTAGAACCTATACAGAGCGTTGGGCATACAAACATCCGATGCCAGATGATTTCTTTAGAACAATAGAGAATGTTGCCGGAGAAGATTTAGGTTGGTTTTGGAGAGGTTGGTTTATGAACAACTGGAGTTTAGACCAAGCGGTGACTAAAGTGAAATATGTAAAAGGTGATGCTAAAAACGGAGCGATTATTACGGTTGAGAATTTAGATAAAATGGTAATGCCAGTGGTCGTTGAAATTAAAACTAAAAGCGGTGCTGTTTCTAGAAAATCATTGCCTGTAGAGATTTGGCAACGCAATAACACTTGGTCATTTAAAGTAGATACTACTGAAGAATTGGATATGGTAACTTTAGATCCAGACAATGCTTTCCCAGATAGTAACGATACTAATAATGTTTGGACGAATGCTAAAAACGGAATTGAAAAAGTAGAAGCATTAACTCCTTATTTAGGGAAATATTCTAGTGCAAAATTGCCTATAAAAGTTACATTTACGCAAGAAGATGAAAGTTTGGTTATCAATACTCCAGGACAACCTGCTGCCCCTTTAGATAGTAAAGGCGCTGGAAAGTTCACTATGGATCAAGCGGGATTAGTAATACAGTTTAATGAAGCGAAAGACGCTTTTACGTTAAGTGTAGGTGCTCAAAGTTTTGATTTTACAAAAGATAAATAGTAGCATTATTATATCATTGAAAAGGCACGCATTGCGTGCCTTTTTTTATTGTTTTTGTACAATAAAAGTTAATTGTGTTCCATTGTCATCAATGGCAAAGAAAGTCATTTTTGGTTTTTTGATTACTTTAAACTTAAGTAAAGAATAGTTGTCTTTTGGTGTTCCAATGCTGATAGAATTATCATTTGCATTGATTGTATAATTGGAGTTTCCCATTATTCGTAAGAACTCAAGAATGCCTTTTGATATATCCGTCGATTTGAACTGAAAAGTCATATCATTATTGAACGTCATTGAAGATTTTTTGAAACCATTAACCAGTGAGGTTAATTTTTTATTGTCATTTGAATCTAAAACATCAATAATTTTCCATGTGCCTACCATAAAATTCTTATCGATTGTTTTAGCGGATAGGATGGCATTAAAAGCTTTTAAATTTGGCGTTAAATCAAAATAAAAGCCTTCAATTTTTTTATCATTTTCTTTTATCTTAACATGAAGACTATTTTCGATTGGCTTTTCATTGCCTTCATATTTGTATCCTAATAAAGCTAATAAGTCATAGCAATGTGCAGCGTCAATAACATAAAAAGGATTTTCTTTTGTAAGCCCATCACCCGAACTGATGATGGTGCTTAGAATCATTTTTATTTGTGCTAATTGTTTCTTGCTGTTTTTTGCTTCGCCTTTTTTTTCAAAAACAAATCTTTTGTAATTCATAGCCCTTAAATCGAAAGGGTTTTGTTTTAAGATAGCTTCGCAATCTGTCATTACCTTTTGGAAATCATTTTCTTGAGGATCTCCATTTTTGAGGATTTCATTTAAATCGGTAAGTTCTTTGGATTTGTATTTATAGGAATATCCTTTTTGGAAGGTAAAGCCATAATACAAATGGCGTTTTTCAGAAAGAGTTAAGGTAGTATCAACAGTATTGAATCTTTCTACCAATTTTGGATAAAAATAATTAGAGGTAGAATCGTTTATCTCTTTTTCAATTTCAGAATAAACAGGCTTTTCATATTGTTGCGCCTGTAATACATTTGTAATAGCTACTGTAAAAAACACTATTAAAATTATTTTCTTCATTTAAAATAGTAGTATACTAATCACAGTTGTGGATTATATTTTTGCTTTTCTTTTTAGTATAAGGGCACTTATAAGAGTAAAAAAGAGGCCAAAAGGAAGAGAGTCTTCAAGGGTGTTTAAAATGAAATAGAATGGATTGTGATAACTATTTTTATATTCTTTTACTCTATCGGTAAGAGTTTGAATACTTTCTTTATTCAATTGTTCTATTTTTTGAGGTCGTAGCTGATAAGAAATCTCTCTTTCTAATAGACTAGGTTTTAAAAAGTGATAATTAATAGTATAGTAGGCTAAATAAA
>CAIWKX010000225.1 GCA_903913315.1 uncultured Bacteroidota bacterium
AGTTAGATAGAGCAAGGGACATATTTTTAATTGGATGTAATACTGCATCTCGAATTGGCGATTTATTGAATTTTATTAACAACCCAACATATGAATATCGAGATGGAATAAGGTTGATTAAAATGCTTCAAATAAAACCTAATAAATATGTTTTTATTCCTATCAACTCTACAATTAAAAGGATATTAGATAAGAGACAAGGTAATTTACCAAGTTATCTTCATCAAAATACAATAAATGAACATTTAAAAACGATTTGTAAAAGGGCTAAAATTGATGAAATTTACAAATATTGCAGAACAGAAGGAGGGATTAAAGTTGAATATTCAAAACCTAAATATAAACTTATTACCACGCATACCGCAAGAAGGTCATTTTGTACAAACGCATATAATTCAGGAATACCACCATATGACATTATGTCAATTTCAGGTCATTCAAAAGAAGGTACTTTATATGGCTATATAAAAGTACAAAAGCAAGAAACTGCAGTACGTATTTCAAAATATTCATTTCTACAATAACTTAATTGACAATGAATTTAAAAAGGGCTTTTTAAGCCCTTTTCACTTTTAAAAGAACCAAACTATTTAGTAAATCTGCTTTCTTGTAATATCGTCTATTACCTATTCCGTAAAAGTATATTTTACCTTTGTTTGTCCAACTCCATAGAGTGCTACTGTCAATTTTTAAAAAATCAATTGTTTCTTGTCTTGACATTAATTCTTCTGATTCTTTTTTTTCAAGTTGTTTTTTGACTTTAAAAAGTTCTTCTTGAATTACCTCTTTGATAATTTGTTTTAGTTCTTCAGGCGTGATACAGTGTAATAATATTGATTTTTCCATATATAGGTTAAGTTTATAGTAAAAATAAATCATAAGCGCTTTTTAAATGTTCCATCAATGTACCACGAATGTTCCATTTTTATTTTTAAGATGTTGATTATCATAGTAAAAATGTTTCATCAATGTTTCATCAATGTTCCACGAATGTTCCATTAAACAAAAAAAAAACAGGCTTTATAGCCTGTTTCAGTTTTATTTTTTAAAAAATTATTCTTTCAAATTTAGTTTTGATTTAACATCTTCATAATTGTTCCAATTAATATTCATTTTCCCTGTTGTAGAAGGAGCAGCTACATATCTAAATTTTAAGGTTGCAGGAAGTGTAGCACTACTTAGATTTGTATTATTACTTGAGCCTATCTCAAAATCTATAAAACCTGTACTAAAATTATAAGAATAATTAATTCCATTTAAATTAAATGGCAACGCATAATAAATAGAGCTATCAGTTGTCATATAAGCGTGAACTAAACCACTATTCACAATCGAAGTGGTAATTAATGGTGCTGAATTAGCAGAAAGCCAAGTATTATTTGAAGAATAATAAGTCCATTGACTTGCGCTTACAGTAATCGAAGAAGATTGAACATTAGCATTCCCCGTTGCTCCTGTTGCTCCTGTTGCACCGTCTTTAGAACATCCAAAGACCATCATTGCTATACTTAGCAATGCAATTTTTTTAAATAAATTTTTCATAATTAATTTGTTTCCCCCGCCCTAAAGAGATTTATAAGTTTTTGGTTAAAACTAAAGGCGTAGGACTCAAGCAATATACCTGCCTTGAAAGCCCGACCAAGGTGCTCGTGGAACAAAGTATATGCAAAGCCTACGCCTCGACGGAGGCGACTTACAATACTTCCTTGTTCCTTTAGAATACTTGGTCGGTTTTCAAGACAAGAAATATAGCAGACGCTATTAGTTTTCGATATTTTACAATCACAAATATATATAATAATTTTTATTCTAAATAATATTAATATCGATACGTTAAAGTTTTATATTTGCTTAAATCAATTTTTTAATGACTGCCGAACAACTCAAACAATTAGAAACACGTCTTTGGAAAACCGCAGACGATTTACGAGCCAATAGTAAACTTACCGCATCAGAATATAGTTTCCCTGTATTGGGACTTATATTTCTTCGCCAAGCGTACAACCGATTTATAATTGCTAAACAACAAATTGAGAAATCTCTGCCTGTACATCCTACTCGTGGTGTACGACCTATTGAAAAAAATGACTTCCTAACTGCCAAAGCCATTTTCTTAAACGAAACGGCTCAATGGACTACTATAGCCAACCTTCCTGATAGTGCCGATTTAGGCGAATATATCAATGAAGCAATGCGAAACATTGAGAGCGAATATGAGAACCTTTTAGGTGTTTTGCCTAAAGAATACAATCTCTTCGACAAAGACCTCTTACAGCGCCTTATTCGTGTTTTTAATGACGAATCGCTGAACGATGTTTCGGGAGATGTGTTTGGAAGAATTTATGAGTTCTTCCTTAACAAGTTTGCAATGATAGGTGCTCAAGAAGGAGGCGAATTTTTTACTCCACCCTCGTTGGTAAACACTATTGTAAAAATCATCCAACCCAATCACGGAATAGTTGCCGATATTGCCGTAGGTTCAGCGGGTATGTTTGTACAAACGGCTCACTTTATTGAAGAAGAAGAAGAAGGTGCTGACCCATCCAACAAAGTTACGTTTTACGGTCAAGAGAAAGCCGATACCAATACCCGATTAGCCAAAATGAATATGGCGATTCACGGATTGGAAGGAAGCATTTTGCAAGGAAATACTTTTTATGAAGACAAACACGACTTGGTTGGAAAATGCGATTTTATAATGGCTAATCCACCGTTTAATGTGGATGGAGTCGATAAAAGCAAAGACAGCGTCAAGAAAGACCCTCGTTTGCCTTTTGGTTTACCCAAAAACGATAACGGAAACTACCTTTGGATTCAATATTTTTACTCCTTGCTTAATGGAACAGGAAGAGCAGGTTTTGTTATGGCTTCTTCAGCTTCGGATGCAGGACATTCTGAAAAAGACATTCGCCAAAAATTAATAGAAACAGGTGCTGTAGATGTAATGGTTTCTATTGGGAATAAATTTTTCTACACCCGCACATTACCTTGTACCCTTTGGTTCTTTGACAGAGAAAAAGAAAAAGATGCTCACAGAGCCAACCAAACCTTGATGCTTGACTTGAGAGATGTGTATCGTAAAGTATCTTCTAATTTGCACGATTTCACGCCTGAGCAGTTAGCCAACATTCAAGCCGTTGTAGGGTTGTATAGAGGTAAACGAGAGGTGTTTGATAAAACTGTTTCGCATTACTTCTTGACGATTAACGACCATTTAAGTAAAATCACAGCACAGGCGAATAGTTTGGCTGATAAATACAACAAAGGACTTCAAACTACCTTTGAGAAACTATTGCCGAAAGCGACTTTAGACCAATGGAATGAAGCCTTTGATACCGATGATATTGAAAGTATTACGCAAATTGCCAATGCTTTTTCAAAAACAAAACTAACTTACAATAGCACCTCTGTATTATTGACTTTAACAAAAGACAATATTGACCAATTAAAGAAAGGAAAGCGTGCCTATAATAACTTCTTGAAATCCATAAACGCCTTTGTGAAAGAAGCAGGAAAAGAAGGCGATTTGCGGAAGCAAAAAGAATGGAAAGAGCAAGTTTTAGACCAACTGAAACAGATGGAATTGGATTTTATTGACTTTAGCCATACCGTTGACCAAGTGCTTTATTTTAACAAAGAAGCCCATTGGTTAGTAAGCCGTTTCCCGAAAAGCGAATATGCAGATGTTGCAGGTTTGTGTAAAGTAGTGACTAAAGAAGAAATTGCAACCAATGATTACAGCCTTACAGCAGGACGATACGTTGGCGTTGCCCCTCAAATAGACGAAGATTTTGATTACGAAGAACGAATGGCTGAAATAAAAGTAGAACTGCAAAGTTTGAACGAAGAAGCCATCACACTCGCAGAACAAATTCAGATTAATCTTAATGAATTAGGATTATGAGTTTTGATATTGAAAAAATAGGTGATGTATGTACTGTTGGTGACGGAGCACACGCAAGTATAAAAAGAACTCTAAATGGTATTCCATATTATACTTCTAAAAATTTCAAAATCGAAGGAATAGATTTGAGTAAAGTAGATTATATTTCAGAAGAAGATTTTAAAAAACATTTCCGAAGCAATTCAAATGCTATAACAAAACCCATAAAAGATGATATTTTATTAAGTATTATTGGCTCAATTGGAGCACCGCACCTTGTAAAAGATGAAGATGATTTTGGGTTATCAAGTAGTGTTTCTATATTAAGACCTAACGTTTCAAAAATTAAACCCCAATATTTATATTATTGGATAAAATCAGATGATTTTCAAAATGCAGTTCATCAAATTAAAAGTGGTGTAGCACAGAGTTTTTTAAGTCTTTCTATGATAAAACAACTTCCTGTTATTTACCCAAAATCACTTGAAACCCAAAATCGCATTGCATCTATTCTTTCAACCTACGATGATTTAATAGAAAACAACCTTAAACGGATTAAGTTATTAGAAGAAACTGCTCAAAATATTTATAAAGAATGGTTTGTAAATTTCCGTTTTCCTAATTATGAACATACGGAGTTTGATGCTGAAAGTGTTTTGCCTGTTGGGTGGAGAAAAGGAAAAGTAGCAGACTTATGTGAAGTAAAATCAGGATATGCCTTTAAGAGCAAAGATTGGCAAACAGAAGGAAATCCTGTTATGAAAATCAAGAATATTACTAACAATACGGTTGACATAACGGATTGTGATTTTGTTGATGATGAAGTTGCTCAAAATGCTGAAAAATTTGAACTTTTTGAAGGAGATATATTAATTGCAATGACGGGAGCAACAGTCGGTAAGGTCGGATTAATACCTAAAATAGATAAAAGAATTTATATAAATCAACGTGTTGGATTGTTTAGACCTTTTTCTGAAATAGAAAATAATGTTTATTTAGTGTTCTCTTTTTTTATGACCGATGAGGCTCAAAAACAAATTTTAAATTTTGCAGGTGGAGCGGCTCAACCAAACATAAGTTCATCTCAAATTTCAGAAGTGGAATTAAATATTGGTTCAGATGAGATATTAAGAATGTTTGAATCAAAAATTCAATCGATAATGGTTCAAATACAGACATTATACAGACAAAACCAAAAACTCAAAGAAGCAAGAGATATACTGTTGCCGAGATTGATGAATAGAACGATAGAAGTGTAACCAAAAAAAGAAATAAATTATGTTTGAAATTACCGATGAAGTTGTTATTCAACTTAACAAAGTTGCAATAAAAAGAGTTGCTGATTGTTTAGGTATTGTTACTGACAATAAAACTTTTACTGTTGTATTCAGTGAAATATCAGACACAGAAGACCCATTGTTTAACTTGTTGGATACATTTATATCTACCTATCGTCAGTATCAAAATTTTCATATTATACTTGAGCAAAATGACTTTCAAGGAATCCCAAGAACTCAATTTGAATTAGATAGATTGGAAAATCACATTTTAAGAAGAGATGAAACACGTCAAGCATTAATAGATGCTTTAGCAATAAGAGGTTGTTAGTTTTATAAAATTTAAATTTATGGAAAGAAAAACAATACAAGCAGTTCACGATAGAGACTTATTAGAATTGATAGATAAGTTTGGGCTTACAGATAAGATGAATAGTGGCTTGTTAAAATGTAAGTTTACTCAAACTATTATCACTTTTGATAATATATATTCTATTTTTCCCGAAGCAAATAACATAAGATTTGTTTGCGATGAGCCTACTGCTATAAAATTATTTGCAGAATATATAAATGAGCATAAACTTTAATTTTTTGAATCAAATAAACTTCAATTCTATGTTTGACATAAATTTGTGGAAAGTATCTACATTAGCATTAATTGCCTTAATAGGATATTACTTGAAAAATCCTGAAAAATTTGAGAAATTAGTATCTCTTATTTTAAAATTTTTAAAGTATGTAAGTGAACGCTTTGATAAATCATATATAAAATATGATTTACAAAGTAAAATAAATGATTATCTAAAAATTGTATCAAAAAAGGTTAAACATATTGATATTGAAAAAATCAATGTCGAATGGATTGATGTTAGTACTCAAACAGCAGAAAATTACTTACAAAACGGAAAATTGATATTACGATTACATAAAAGTGATAATCAAAATAAAAATATTGTAAATGCTTCAATTGCATTTATTGCTTACGCCTTTTTAAGAAAAGCAAAATCTTATCTTGCAAATTATCAAAGAGAATCACTTGATTTGTTTGCTTGTTATGATTTGTTAAAGCACGAAAAAACTGAAATTCTCGACCAATTTGTTCAAGATTTTATGAAAGACAAAATGGATAACGATAAAATTGCAAACTTGTTTGAGACATACGTAGATATTGATAAAGTTGGTATATTTTATCCCATTTTAGTTCAAGAATTGACTTTTTTAGGAGAAAAAGTTTTTTCAAAAAAACGTGATGCAACTAAAATTTATAATGAGGTTAAGCAGTTGATATTTTATTTAAATAATTACTCGAAGAGGAAATTAAATGAAAATATCATCAATGATTTTAATGGCGAATATTGCAAGTTTGCAATTAGAATTGTGGGCAAACAGTTTAAAATTAATACATTAGGAGAAGCTACTTATATTAAAAATATTGAAAAAATTAATAACGGAAATGAAACTATTTATTTAATTGGAAATCAAGAAAATAAAGATTTTATGATGTCTGTTTTTAAAAATTGTAAAGAAAGAATTAATTATGAACTACTGACAGATGATTCATATTCCGCTGTAATTAAAAATAGTGACGGAGAGGATTTTAATGTTAATAGTTATCTAATGATTTTAAGAAATAATAAGACAACTGTATTTCATAGAAAATAATTTTTAAGGTTATAACCTTAAAAATATTTTTTTATTTCAGGCAATAACCTTAAATTTGTACCGAATATTTCAGGTAATAGCCTTATGAAAAACAATAAACAGTATTTGCTTTTACAGCAAACCGATAAGAAATTAGAGACTTTCAAGGATTTGAATGCAACAGTAGTTCCTGCAAAAGGTTGGGTTAATACCTTTCGTACGGCATTAAAAATGTCGTTGCGTCAATTGGGAAATCGTTTAAATATTGCGCCACAAAGCACAAAGGAAATTGAAGAACGAGAAGCCAACGGTACAATTACTTTAAACTCGTTGCGTGACGTAGCAAATGCTATGGATATGCAGTTGGTGTATGGTTTTGTTTCCAAACACGAATCGTTGGAACAAATGATAGAAAAACGTGCTAAAGAGTTAGCCACCGAGATTGTAATACGCACCAATAATACAATGACGTTGGAAGACCAACAAAATTCAAAGGAACGTATTGAAAAAGCCATTGCACAAAAAACAAATGAGATTAAAAGTGAAATGCCAAAATACTTATGGGATTAACGATTGAATACATAGACGGTCAAACGCCTTTAGATGAGGAAGAAAAAGAAGGACTTCGTATTCCTTCTATCACCACTCGGGAGGAATTGGACGAATTTGAGCAACTCAATATCGAGAAAGCAATTCAGTGGACTTTTGGTAAAAAACTAAAAGCAGAACAACTGTTTTCGGAAAAGTTCATCAAAGACCTTCATAAGCGAATGTATGGCGAAGTTTGGAAATGGGCAGGTACTTTTAGAACCTCTGAAAAGAACATTGGAATCAAGAGTTATCTAATAGGCATTGAACTGAAACAGTTATTGGATGATGCAGTATTTTGGCAGGAAAACAATACGTATGATTCAGAAGAATTAGCCATTAGGTTTAAACATCGTTTGGTAAGCATCCATTGTTTTGCCAACGGAAATGGAAGGCATTCTCGTTTGATTGCAGATTTGATAATGGAAAAATTATATAACAGCAAATTCTTTTCTTGGGGTAGTGCTAATTTAGTAAAAGCAACCGAAGCGAGGAGCAACTATATACATGCAGTTAGAAAGGCGGATAAAAACGATATTCAGCCCCTAATTGCCTTTGCAAAATCATAACCTATGGGAAACAACTATTCAGAAGACCAATTGATTGAACAGACCTGTATTGATATTTTTAAAAATCAATTGCATTGGGAGATTGCCAATGTCTATCAAGGGGAAACCTTTGCCGAAAACGGTACTATTGGAAGACATAGTGAAGCAGATGTTTTACTAAAAAATAGGTTCTTGGAGGCAATACAAAAACTGAATCCGAATCTACCTGTTTCAGCTTATGAATTGGCTTATGAAATTATAAATAGTGATGATGCTACTAAAAGTTTGTCCGATTTAAACCTTGAGAAACACAACTTCTTAAAAGAAGGTATTCCTGTTACGTATAAGAATGATAAGGGAGAAATTATTCGCAACAAAAAAATTAAGGTTTTTGATTTTGAAACTATAGAGAATAACAACTTTCTTGCCGTACAGCAATTATGGGTTGAAGGAAAATCGAAGCGCAGAAAGCGTCCTGATATAGTTGGTTTTGTAAATGGTATTCCTTTGTTGTTCATTGAACTCAAAGCGCACCATCGAAAAATTAAAGTGGCTTTTGAAACTAATTTAAAAGATTACAAGCAGACCATTCCGAAAATCTTTCATACCAACGCTTTTATAATTTTAAGTAATGGATTTGAAAGTAAGATTGGCGCAATCACTTCTAAATATGAACATTTCCACGATTGGAAACGTATCACTGAAGAGCAAGAAGGTATTATCAGTTTAGATGGAATATTAAAGGGTGTTTGCGATAAAAACCGAATGATGGATTTGTTCGAGAACTTTGTGTTGTTTGATAACTCTATTGGTTCAATTGTGAAATTGATTGCAAGAAATCATCAATATATTGGAGTGAACAAGGCAGTAGAACATTTTGTTTCCGTTCAAGAACAAGCCAAAAAAGGATTGATTTCAAAAGAAGATGCGCAGAAATTAGGAGTATTTTGGCATACACAAGGGAGCGGTAAGAGTTATTCAATGGTTTTCCTTTGTCAAAAGATATTACGTGCTTTAGGAGGAGGTTATACTTTCTTATTGGTTACAGACAGAAACGAATTGGATTCACAGATATACAAAACCTTTACAGGAGTTGGAGCAGTTAAAGATTTGAATGTAAAAGCAACAAGCGGAGAGAATCTGAAAGCACTTTTGAAGACTGACCAACGCTACATATTTTCTTTAATTCATAAATTTAATTTTGATGAGGTTATTACCGAAAGGGACAATATCATTGTAATTTCAGATGAGGCGCACAGAACACAAGGAGGTTCGTTAGCAATGAATTTGCGGAAGGCATTACCAAACGCTTCGTTTATTGGATTTACAGGTACACCATTGTTTAAGGATGATGAACTTACCCGAAGAATATTTGGGGAATATGTTTCCAAATATGATTTCAAGCGTTCTATTGAAGATGGTGCAACCGTGCCA
>CAIWKX010000226.1 GCA_903913315.1 uncultured Bacteroidota bacterium
GAATTTATTGGATGGACTGGCATCAAGTTTGTAAACGATCATGTAGAGAATGGCAATACCAATTTCTACGATTATGGTTATCGTTTGGACGAAAAATTCTGGAATAAAGGATATGCAACAGAAGCAACCGAATTTTGGTTGGATTATGGTTTCAAGCAGATGAAGATTGAAATTATGAATGCTTATACGCATTCTGAAAATGGAGCTTCCAATAGAGTTTTAAGTAAATGCGGCATGAAATTCATGGAAGATTATCCGGATAAAGAGGGTGTAATTTGGAAATGGTGGCAAATGGAAAATAGTTTGCAGTAATTAGTATTCAGTTAGAATAACTCTGAATAAAATCCGTTTAATCTGTTACAAAAATTAAAAATGAAGTTTTAACGCAATACTATTAAACTATTAAAACCTTACACTTACCAATGAAACATATCAAAATAGCTGGAGTTCCAGAACATTTCAACTTACCATGGCATTTGTGTATTGAAAACGGCGAGTTTGAGGCCGTTGGAATTGATTTGCGATGGACTGATATTCCTGAAGGAACAGGAAAAATGTGTCAGATGCTTCGTGATGGCGAAACTGATATTGCTGTAATTTTATCGGAAGGAATTGTAAAAGATATTACGGCCGGAAATCCAAGTAAAATTGTTCAAGTGTATGTTGAAAGTCCTTTGATATGGGGAATTCACGTTGGAGCACAATCGAAATATAAAACAATTTCTGATTTAGAAAATACCAAAGTTGCTATTTCGCGCTATGGTTCTGGTTCCCAATTAATGGCTTATGTTAATGCCGATAATCAAGGTTGGGATACCGAAAAACTACAATTCGAAATAGTCAACACTATAGATGGTGCTGTAAAAGCGTTAACTTCTGGCAACGCAGATTATTTCATGTGGGAACGTTTTATGACCAAACCGCTAGTAGACAAAGGTATTTTTAGAAGAGTGGGCGATTGTCCTACGCCATGGCCTTGTTTTGTTATTGTGGCGCGAGACGAACTGATGAAAAAACATCCAAACACTATAGCACAAATCCTTGAAATAATAAATAGCAAAACTCAAAAATTTAAAGAAATCCCAAGTATTGACAGAACTTTAGCCATTAAATACCACCAACAAATAGAAGACATTCAAGAGTGGTTGCGTTTAACAGAATGGTCGCAAAAACCCTTGTCGGAAGAAAAGTTAAACAAAATTCAAAATCAATTGATTGACCTTAAAATTATTGATAAAAAAGGTACTTTTGCTGAAATAGTAAAAGCGTTATAGCTGTTTACATTTTGGGATAATGATAGAAAAAACAAAAATTTATTATTTGTATCTAAAAAACAAACTCACGGTTAAAAAACCTTGGGATATGATACTGATTTTTGTTCTTAACATTTTGATTGGTATCCCCATTTTTATTATTGTTCATCAAAACTTAGTTCAATTCAATTGGTACTTTCATTTAGATAGAGTTTTTCTTTTTCTTTTCATAATAATTATTATTCAACTGGTGCTTCGAGCGATGAGACGAATAACGCTAATTAGCATTTTTCTATATTTAATAGCTCTTTTATATGGCACAACTTTTGGAAATTATGGTTTTCAAAATGTTTTTGAAGACTACCAATCGATGTTATATACTATGTCTGATAATCCTTATCCACAAGACATTATTGTAGATAAACTATTGCCTTTCCCTAGCAAAAGTAAAATAATCAATGCAATCGATTTTGAGAACCCTAAAGTGCGTGACTTTGCAGTAATGTGTGCTAACAAATATTTTAAAGATATTAAAGGTTATCATGACTATTCTACAATCATTCAATGTTTTGCTGTATTTAAACAAATTAATAGAAATTGGAATTATGTTAGCGATCCAATTGGACATGAATATTTTGCTAGCGCCAGTGAATCTGTGCAATATCTAGCTGGTGATTGTGATGACCATTCAATTTTGATGGCTGCTTGTATCCAATCTATTGGAGGAGTTCCTCGCTTAATCCATACCGAAGGACACATATATCCCGAAATGTTGATTGGAAACAAAGCCGATTTAGAAACGGTTAATTTCCTTATCAAAAAGGTATTGTTTCCTAGGGAAAGTAATGGAAAAACGCTTCATTATCATATTGATGAGCGAGGTAAAATTTGGCTCAATTTAGATTATACTGCTAAATATCCAGGTGGACCTTTTATGAAAAAAGAGGTTTTGAGTTCATTAACACTAAATTAATTTCTAAAACTTGTAAAAAACAATTACATTAGCTTTTTTAAAAAATGATTGTATGAAAAAAATAATTATCCTTTTCTTATTTACCACTTTGTATGTCAATGCTCAAGAAAGTTCAATCTCTGCAAAGAAAAATGAGTTTAGAGTAGATGTTTTCTCTGCCATTGCCTTTGGAAGAATAAGCGTAAGTTATGAACGATTTATAGGAAAAAATTTCTCAGTAAATCTAAATACAAACTTCTCCAATAGCAATAAGATTCAAAATGAATTTGATGGTGGTTCTAGAAATAATTTGTCAAAATATGAGTTCAATCCTTCCATTAGATATGCTTTATCGAAAGGGAAATCAAGTTACTATTTTGCTGAAATATTTGCTTCAGCTAATGGCGGTGATTATAAAGAAATTATTAGAGCTATTGATGAAAATGGAAATGGTTATTATACCACTCAAGTTTCAAAATATACAGATTTTGCACTCGGAGGAGGACTAGGATATAAAATGTATTTTAAAAGAGCTTATGCAGTTGAACTTTTAGTTGGTTTTGGAAAAAACTTAACCAACACCATCAAGAGTCCAGATATTATCTCAAGAGTTGGAATTAATTTAGGGTATAGATTTTAATATAAAAAAATATGAAAACAGTAAAACTAGCTGCCATTTTTGTTTTATTCCTGATCACTATTATGGGATGTAATACAAATGATAATTCATTCTATAATGAAGAGTATTTGAATATTCCTAATTTGACACAAATTCAAACACAACCATCTTATGCTGTTGGAGATTACTTGTATATTAACTCAACTATTAATAGACTTCAATCGGAGTCTGGACAAAATACATTATTAGATTTAAGAAAATCAACTGGCAATGCTACCTCTTTTGACTTTACCTATCTAATTGAAAAGCAAATTGATGCCAATAATTGGGCTTTAGTTGATGCAAGTCCGGCTAATATAATTTTAAGTACTGGAGGATTTACTTATGAAACTGGTAATTTTTATAATGCAAATGCAATATTTAATCCAATATCTGACAAATATGAATTTAGAGTGGGTATAAAATTGACAAGTGCAGGAAACTATCGATTGAGTTTTGGTTATAATAGCTCTTCTACAGATTCAGTTGAGTATCGTTCCAATAGTGTTGGAAATAATCTGTTTATGAATATCAATTCAACCATTTCAAATTTAGATTCTGTGGGGTATTATAACTTTACAGTAAATTAATCTTTTGCAATAGCATCCAACAAAAGTTGAGCAGTTGCTTCGTTTGTTGCTAAGGGAACATTGTGAACATCGCAAACTCTAATTAACATATTAATATCTACTTCATGTGGGTGATTAGACATAGGATCCTTAAAAAATAAAACCATTTTTGTTTTCCCTTCAGCTACTCTTGCAGCAATTTGGGCATCCCCCCCTAGAGGTCCAGAGAGCATTTTTTTTACTTTAAATCCAGCTGTTTCTGCTTTCGACCCAGTAGTTCCTGTAGCAATTAATTTTATATTTTCTTTATTAAGAATTTCTTTGTTTTTGTTTAAAAACTGGACCATGTCAGCTTTTTTTCCGTCATGCGCTATTATTGCAATTTCCATAACTATCAATTTGTTGTAAAAATAAAAAAACCTGACGTTATTGTCAGGTTTTCTATAATTATTTATTCATTACGTGATAAGCAATCAAACCATCTATAGGTCTTCTTAATACGTTACCAACGCTTATTTTATGTTTAGATAAAACTGCTACCAATTCTTCTTTTAAGTAAAAGGCTATGGAACCTACAAAATGAACTGGAATTTGAGTACAATTATCAAATTGCTTAATATAATTTTCAACAAAATCTTCTAATTCAGCATAAATGAATTTTTTACAAAATTCAGTATCTTTATGTTTGATTAAAAACTTGGCAAATGTTGCCAAATAGGCATTTGGATTCGGTTCTTTATATAAATTATGTTTTACATTGTCGGGTTCGACATTGTATTCTTCTTCAAATTCTAAAGCTAATTCTCTAGGCATTTTATTAAAGTAATATCCTCTTAATAAATGACGTCCAAATCGATTTCCAGAACAATCATCCATAGCGATATAACCCAGTGATTGCACCTTTTGATGCAAAACTGTACCATCAAAATAACTACAATTAGAACCTGTTCCTAAAATGCAAACAATAGCTTCTTCATTCTTTGGCGTAGTGGCATAGACAGCTGCATAGGTATCTTCATGAACTGAGATTGCACCATTTGAAAAATATTCTTGAAAAGTGATAGTCAGAAAATCTTTCATTCTATCAGTGCCGCAACCCGCTCCGTAAAAGAATAAATGGGTAGCTTTTAATTTATTATGTGAAATATCAAACTTGTCATCAAGACGTGAAATAATTTCTTCTTTATCTAATACTTCGGGATTTAATCCTAAAGTTTGTGTGGTGAAAAGTACTTTTCCGTTGTCGTCAATTGCTATCCAATCGGCTTTCGTAGATCCACTATCAACTAATAATTTCATAATTAATTAGGAATTATGAATTATGAATTACTAATTTGAATTCAATTCAAAGTGATAAAACTTAATTCACATTGTTATTTTGGTTAGGTTATATAGAATAAAAAAGAGTAAAGAGAATAGACTATTCTCTTTACTCTTTTTTCTATGTTCTTTATTTCAGATTTGCGATATGAACTGACAAATCAATTAATTTACTTGAATATCCGTACTCATTATCATACCAAGAAACAAGTTTGAAAAAAGTTGAATTTAAACCAATTCCAGCAGTAGCATCAACAATTGATGTTCTTTTATCGGAAATAAAATCTTGAGATACTACAGCATCTTCTGTATAACCTAAAATTCCTTTCATAGTGGTTTCAGAAGCTTTCTTCAAAACAGCCATAATTTCTTCATAAGTAGTTTCTTTAGCTAATTTAACTGTTAAATCAACTACTGAAACGTCAACAGTAGGAACACGGAAAGACATTCCTGTTAATTTCCCATTCAAATCTGGAATTACTTTTCCAACAGCTTTTGCTGCTCCTGTAGAAGAAGGAATTATATTAACACTAGCAGCACGTCCGCCTCTCCAATCTTTTCTAGAGGGTCCGTCAGCAGTCATTTGCGTTGATGTTGTAGCATGAACTGTAGTCATTAAACCTTCAACAATTCCAAAATTATCATGAATCACTTTAGCTAAAGGAGCTAAACAGTTGGTTGTACAAGAAGCATTAGAAACCACAAGATCAGTAGCTTTAGCAGTTTCGTGATTAACTCCCATAACAAACATTGGGGCATCTGCAGAAGGAGCTGAAATAATTACTTTTTTTGCACCACCTTTAATGTGTTCATTTGCAGTTTCAATAGTGGTAAAAATACCTGTACATTCTGCAACTACATCAACATCAACTTCATTCCATTTTAAATCAGCAGGATTTCTTTCTGCAGTAATGCGTATATTTCTGCCATTTACATAAAGTTTTCCTTCTTTCACTTCTACAGTTCCGTTGAAACGACCATGAACAGAGTCATATTTTAATAAATATGCTAAATGATTAACATCCAATAAATCATTAATCGCAACAACTTCTACATTATCTCTATTAAATGTTTCTCTAAAAACAATTCTTCCAATTCTTCCGAATCCATTGATTCCTAATTTTACTTTTGACATTTTATTTTAATTTTTTTATTTTAATAATTCTTTTGAAAAAATATTTCAATTCATTTTTTGAATTGAAATTATGTTGTCATTATATCTGACACTCTCAATAATTCCCTATCAATTTCTGAATGACCTTTAATAGCTTGTTCTAGCGGTGTTAATGCTACTTTATCGCTTAACATTCCTACCATAAAATTGGATTTTCCCTCCAATAAAGATTCGACTGCTTTAACTCCCAATCTACTGGCAAGAACTCTATCAAAACACGAAGGTGAACCTCCACGTTGCATGTGTCCTAAAACAGAAACACGAATATCATATTCAGGAAAATTTTCTTCAATATAATCCTTTAATTCAAATACATTTTTTCCAATTTTATCCCCTTCAGCAATAACAACAATACTAGATGATTTGCCAGAAGCCTTACTTCTTCTTAAAGAGTCTAATAATCGCTCTAATCCCATATCTTCTTCAGGAATTAGAATTTCTTCTGCACCAGCACCAATTCCAGCATTAAGAGCAATATGACCAGCATCACGTCCCATAACTTCTACTAAGAAAAGACGATTGTGTGAACTGGCGGTATCACGAATTTTATCAATACATTCTACAACAGTATTCAAAGCTGTATCAAATCCTAAAGTATGACTTGTTCCAAAAATATCGTTATCAATGGTTCCAGGAATTCCCATTACTGGAAAATTATATTCATTATTAAACACTTCTGCTCCAGTAAAACTACCATCGCCACCAATAACAACTAAAGCATCAATTCCAGCATTAATTAAATTTTCATGTGCTTTTTTACGACCTTCTACTGTCATAAATTCTTTAGAACGAGCCGATTTTAATATTGTACCTCCTTTATTTATAATATTGTTTACAGAGCGTGGTCCCATTTCTTTAAAATCACCTTCAATCATTCCTTGATAACCTCTATAAATACCAACACATTCTATATTATAATAGGCACAGGTACGAACTACTGAACGAATAGCTGCATTCATTCCAGGAGAATCTCCACCGGATGTTAGCACACCAACCTTTTTTATCGATTTTGACATAATTTTATGTTTTAAAATGTAAATTTAGCAAAGAATCCCCATATAAAACAGGAGTAATTTACAGATATCGTAAAATCAATGAAATTCAATCGTTTTCGTTGATAAGTTTTTATGACATTAAGTAAAAAATAATCGATACCATAAAAAAACCTGAAGTTTAATTATCTTCAGGTTTTTTTGCATCATTATTATTTTTTATTTTTTCTTCAGATTTCTTATTATCCTTATTCATCTGGATATAATTTGGAAGTAGATCATTTTTTTCGGGTTCTTCAATTGTTTTTTTTGCCCGTTCAATTTTTGTTTTCTTGAAAATTTTATTAATTAATTCTTTAAAAGTATCAAAATCGACTTCATAAGAAACCCCTGCTCCTTGCGTATATCCAATTCCTTGCCCAATATAATTGATGTCATTTTCTTTGTTGAAGATTCTTAAATTTAGTGTTCCATCTTCATTAACACGATATTGTGCTTCAAAATTCCCAACTATAGTGGTCTCTGTCACTCCTCCAGTAGGAACCCCTACTTTTCCATTTATAGTAATTCTGTCATTAATTTGAGTGGTTACCGTTGCCACAACTCTGCCGTCTGTTGGTTTTAATGCTGTTTTATCTGGCGAAGTATACGTGACATCAAAATTAACTTTCCCATCTTTATCATTAAAAATATCTCCGAACAAAGCACCTGCTTTTTCATAAAAACTATTCGTGATTTGAGATTGACTTAATCCTTCTTGACTTAAAAAACCTCCAGTAGAAAGTAAATATAAGGCTTGCGTTTGTCGAGTATCTTTATCACTTAATTTAGTTTCAATCTCAGATTTCAGAACAGAACTAACATTTGGAAAATTAATACTGAAATCAGGATCAGGATTAGTGATTGTCCCTTTTAGTCCTATTACAACATCCACAGGTATTTTTTTATTGAACGATGCATTATCAATTAAAACCGCCGGATTTGCAGTAATATTTTTTGAGACAGCTTCAAGATTCAAAGTTGCATTATATGGATTACCATCCCATGAAATATAACCGAATTTTTTAACATCAAATTTTTTATCAATTAATCCACCATATTTAAAATTATAAGTCCCTTCCCAAACAGTAAAATCACCAAACATCTCAAATTTACCAGAAGTATTGATATTCATATTTAATGTCCCTACTCCTTTTCCTTTCATCCCATGACCTGATTCTCTATTTAATATAACTTCAATATTTGCTACTGGAGTAATCGAAAACTCAAAATTCATTTGAAGCCCATTGTAGTTTCTAATGAATTCTGTTTGTTTTTTATTTTTGCCTAATTTTTCGTCTTTAGTTAAAAAATGAATAAAACTATTTTCACTCACCGCATCTGCATCATTAATAGGGATTTTAATATCGGTTCCTTTTGCTGATTTTGCATTTACATTAATTTCAAGACCTTCTGTCGGCCCATTAATTCTTGCTTTTCCATTAATAAATGCGGTACCAAAATAAGCCACATCTTCATGATCTTTTGTGTTTAAAGCTAAAATTCTATCTGAATCTATTGTTAAGTCTAACTCCCAATCGCCAAACTGCTTGTGTTTAATAAATCCCTCAATGGTACCTTCCGTGTTAAACTTAGTATCAAAAAATTTTGTTTTTTCAACTATAAATTTATTTTGTGTAACATCAACAATGGCATGTGGGTTTATTTTATAATCAACATTCAAATAGGGAATAGTTAATCCTGCATCATCAACATATAATCGCCCTCTATAATCTATATCATTTATATTTCCACTCAAATTAGCAGTACCAGATGCAAACCCTCTAATATTGGACAAAACTTCTCCTCCTAAATTACTTAATATCCCCAAATTAAATCGCTGGAAATTCAAATCAAGATCTATTAAAGTAGATTCATCTACTATTTGTAAGTTCCCTTTGGCAGAAAAAGATTTTAAATTCTCATTTTCAATTTTTGAATCAATATCAAATTTTGAAAAATCATCATTCCCTTTAATATTCAAATCTAAATTACCTAATGCTTTATCATTCAATACTAAATCTTTGATTTCTAAATCCGCAGTAGGCTGATAAACGGCATTGTTTTGCTTTAAAAAGACTTTCCCATTCAGTTTTCCATCAAATATAAATTGTTTAACATTAGGTGTTACTTTATTAAGATTAACATCATGGAAAGTTAATTGCAAATCTTTATTCGCTAATCCATCTATTAATCCTTTTAATTGAATGGACTGATTTTCATGCGAAACAACAATATCATCGAAAGTAAAATTTTTAAAATCTTTGTCAAATATTATTTTATTTTTATCGTTCTTTTCTTCATTTATATTCCATAAAAAATCTTTAAACATCATTTCGGATTTACTAAATCCAAGAATATTTTGATTGTTTTTATCAATAGTGTGATACAAATTCAAATTATAATAATCATTTCCTTTTTCTCCTCCTTTAAACTCTGTTCTAAATGACAATGTATCTTTAGACGTTGCATTTATCAGTGAAAAATCCCTAATTTTATATTGTTTAGTTATAATACTGTCCATTTGAACATAACTATTATATAAAGGATTTTTATTATTTACTTCTAGTTTAACGTTATCTAAATGTGTAGTGTAAGCATCTATTGTTTTGGAGGTAAAATTTAGCTTAAAGTCATTATCATCCCCTTTTATACTTCCGTTTAATATTGCATCTTTATGTAGTGAAATATTAGGATTTAAAATTGCAACAATTTGATTAAAAGATGAAAAATTAAATTTTAAATATTGTCCTTTTTTCAAAACATTGGGTTTATAATTAGTATATAAACTTCCTAATGAATTTTCAATCATTTGTTTTATTTGATCCAACTCAAATTTTCCTTGTACCTTTCCGTTTACTTCATGAGCAGAATATAATGAAAGTGTATGTTCATTATTCGAATCAAAACTTGAAGCAATCGTTATATTATCAAAAAAATAAATATCTTTCGGATTTTGATAGGAAGCATTTGTAATTATAACATCTCCCTTCATGTTATTAATAGAATTTCCTGTGACTTTCATTACAACATCGCCTTTAAAAACAGAAACGCCATCAGTGATAAAGTTTAATTTTTTTAAATTCGCATAATCTATTTTTGCATGAAAATCATAAATATTTTCATTTTTACTTAAGTCAACAATACCGTCAAAATCAAAGAATAAATTAGGGTCATTAACATTTATTTTTCCTTTAAAAATTGGCTTTTTAAAACTTCCATCGGTTAAAATGTTTTTATACGTATACCCATTATAAGTAATACTTTTAACTTCCCCAGAAAATTTAGTGTCTAGATATTTTTCAACAAAACCTTTTCCGTCAACATGAACATCCATACTAACTTTTCCAATTTCTTTTTTATTTAAAAAACTTCCAACATCAAAGTTGTCTAGAATAATAGTTCCCAAATAAGTGGCATTATCAATAGTATCAATAGTAGTCATTTTTAATTTGGAAGTGATTGTTCCTAATTTAGTCACTAATCTAAAATCGGCATCAATATTTTTTGTTGTGATTTCGGCATCTCCTTTCAAGTTAAATTGACCAAGTTTTTTTAAGGAAGAAGGTAACTTTTTACCCAAAACATTTGGCAAAAGGGCGGTTAGATTATCATAAGTAGAAGTAACTTTTTCAAACGAACCTTTCATATAAAATTCACCTTCTCCTTTTGTTGGAAAAAGATTTCTAAAATTTACATTTCCAACTATCTCAGAGTTTTTGGTATCTCTAAGCCTTAGATGTTTTGCTGTAAAATCATTTAATGTTCCTTTAATTTTGCCTTTTAAATCAAATTGTTGGTTTTTTCCAATTTCTTTATAAAAATGCCAAATATCGTTTGAAGAAATAGAGGCTTTTTCTGTTTTAACGTCAAAGAGTACTTTATTATTGAAATCTTTAAAATCTTTTCTATCATATTTTAAAATTACAGCTCCTTTAAATTTCGATTCTGCTGTTTTAAGATCTAGTTCTTCTATTCGAATATTCTTTTTAGTATACGTGAATTTTGATTTTAAATCTTCAACAAACACACCTCGATGATCCATAAATGACATTTCATCAATTGTTGTGTACACATTAGGTCCAATAATTTTAAAATTAGTAACCACGGCATTAATTTTCGTAAAATCAACATCCAATGGTACCTCTCTATTGTAATCAATTTCTCTAAAACGACTATTTTTTAAAGTAATTTTATCAGATGTCATTAAAAAGTTGCCAGATGCTGGTTTGCCATCATCAAAAGCAGCTATAAATTTATCCAAATTGGTATCGTCATCACCTTTATAGGTTTTGATATTTAATATCAATCCATCAGCAGTCATATTGCCAAAAAGCAAATCGCCATGAAGTAACTTTTTAGTATCTAAAATTGTGGTGACAATTCGTTTAGCAAATATCAAAGTATCTTTTCTTTCGTCTTTAATAAGCACTTTTTTCAACTGAACCCCTCCAAAAATATTGATTTCTACTTGCTCAACATTAATATTAGTTTTATACTCTTTGTTGAGCTTATCGGTAATATAGTGGGCAATTTTTGTTTGAACTACAGGCAAAGAAAGCGTTATTCCGGTAGCTAGTAATAGTACTAACAAAACAAGAAAAGTACGAAAAACTATTTTTCTGATTTTTTTGAAACGCGTATTTACTTTTTTTTCTTCCAAAATTTAATTAGGCTGTAGATAAGAAACCTTGAAAATAGTTACTTTTGTCATCGTTGTAAAAATAATCGTTTTATAGCGGTTTTTCAAATATAATTCAAAAATTGTGCCCAATGTCAAACAATGACGTTTTTATTTTAGCGATTGAAAGTTCTTGTGATGATACTGCAGCCGCAGTTCTTAAAAATGATAAAGTATTATCCAATGTAGTTGCGGGTCAAAAAATACATGAAGAATATGGCGGTGTAGTTCCAGAATTAGCGTCAAGAGCACATCAACAAAACATTGTTCCTGTAATAGATATGGCTTTAAAAAATGCCAATATTACTAAAGAACAACTCACTGCAATAGCCTTTACACAAGGCCCAGGATTAATGGGTTCTTTATTAGTAGGCACTTCATTTGCCAAATCTTTTGCCATGGCA
>CAIWKX010000227.1 GCA_903913315.1 uncultured Bacteroidota bacterium
AAGAAAAATTCGTCTCGCTTTTGTCATTCCAACGAAGGAGGAATCCCATTAGTTACTCACTTTTGTTACTTATGCAATGTGATTTCTCCTTCGTCGAAATCAAATAAAAAGATTAACATAATGACATTTTTCGGCTTGCCGCCGCAACGAACTTTTAGCTGTCAAAAGTAGTTTTTTATATTTCGATTTAATAATTTTCCAATATATTCAAAATCATAATTTTTTAGCTTAAAAGATGCGTATTCCTTTTCAATTTCAGCATTAGGAATGTCTTTTTTTATGATATTTCCATTATAATCTAAATAGTACCAAATATCATTCTTCTTTACAGCAAATTTATCAATATGATTTTCATTTTCCCAGCCATGAAAATCAAAATCTACTATAAGTGCATCATAATCAAATGGAATGACTATAGTATTTTTTGAATTTAGAACTCCATATTTATTATTTATTTTTCCTTTTATTATCTTGTCATTATAATAGTATAATGAATCATAAGAAACTGGAATCATAATTTTACCATTATGTTTTATTAATCCAATTCTGTTTTCTTTTGTAACATAATGTGCTTTTGGTCCAAATTCAACCCAACTTGTTATTCGGTCGTAAATTATAGGAATTAGAACATTGTTATTATATTATAAAACTCCAACTTTATTATCTTTTTTAACTATAAAATTATCTTTTCCATTTAATTTTTCATAGCAGCAAGCGGTATTAATATTTTGATAAAAATTGGGAATAATTATTTTGCCATCTTGATTTATTACGCCCCAAAAATTATTTTCTTTTGTAAATAAATAATCTCCTCTTTTTGATTTACAAATTGTATCAAATTTGAAGTCTCCATTAATAGTATCTTTTGAGATTGCAAATTTTTTATTGTTTTCGATTATAAATTTACCATTATCAACCTTATCAATAAGTTTGGTTTGACTAACAGCATTTAAACACAAAAAGAATAAAATTATTATTACATATTTTTTTTTCATTATATACTCTTTTTCGTCATTTTTTGCAAAATTACTTCTAACGCCAGGTCGTCTAAAAACCTAAATTTCTTTACTAACGTAACCTTTGTAAACTCAAATATACTATTTTTTAGTAAGGAAACTTGATAAATAATAAATTGCAGTTTGATCTAAAAAATAAAGGTCTTACATCACTTCAAAAAAAAAGAGGCGCATTTGTCTCTTGAAATTCTCTCTAAAAACTTATCGGTAAATCCATAGTGCGAATGGAATCGGTGTAGCCTGTCTTGAGCTTGTCGAAAGGTGCAACACGGGTTTCATTGTTCGGCTTGCAGCCGCAACGAACCCCTAGCTGTTGAACTAAACCTTCGGTAGCACTAAACTAAAATTTAATTACTTTGCTAATATAATTAAAAAACAAATTAGATGACTACAAAAAAAAGAATCCAGATGAATTAAGGGAAGACAAAATTCTCAATCAAGCCAAGCGAGAAGTAGTTGGTTTTACAGATTTGCTGTATCGTTTTGAACGAACAGTTTCTGTATTAGGAAGAAGCCAAAGTACTTTTTTAAACTACTCTCGGCATGTTGCTTCTATTTCGCTCTATTTTGGCAAACTTCCCACGGAGCTAGACCCTGAACAAGTGCAAGACTACTTATATTATCTTCAAAAAAAGTCAAAAACACCTTCACAAACTTATTTTAAACACTGTGTTTATGGACTTCGATTTTTATTAAAATCGGAAGGATTACCTTATGATTTTCTTCGTTTACCTTCGATAAAACATGAAAAAAAACTACCTGTTGTTTTAAGTAAACAAGAGGTTTGGGCAATGCTGCAATCGGCTCAATTGCTTAAACACAAAATATTAATTGGACTTCTATACGGCTGTGGACTTCGTTGTATGGAAGTTCGAAGCGTTCGTTTGCAAGATTTAGATTTCGATAGAAAACAATTAAAAATTGTACAAGGTAAAGGCAGTAAAGATCGTTATGTTCCTTTATCCGAACACTTAATTCGAGGTTTAGTAAAATATATTAAAGCAGAGAAACCTACAGAATACCTCTTTAACGGTCAGCCCAATGGACGAGCTGGTGGTGATTTTGATTCTCGCTATTCGCAAAGAGGGGTTCAATGGGCAGTTAAACAAGTCGCCAAAGCTGCTGGAATTAAAAAAGAGGTTCACACTCATACTATGCGTCATTCGTATGCCACACATTTGCTGGAAGATGGCATGGATATTATGACGCTAAAAGGTCTTTTGGGACACGAAAATATAGAAACCACTATCGAATATCTGCAAATTGCACAACTGTCTTCACAACGTATTTTTAGCCCTTTAGATACTCTTTTTGCGCAGTGCAGCCTGTCTTTGAAGTAGCCGATGTAGTAAATAGTTTAGGTAAAAACATTAATGCAATAGGGTTAAATACGTGGCAATTACGTACCCTTTTCGCTATTAGAAAATGTAGAACATCAGCGCTTGGTGGTCATATTGATGCCTGTGATCAATGTGGCAATATTAGCATTAGTTATAACTCGTGTCGCAATCGACATTGTCCAAAATGTCAGGGCAATAAACGAGAAGATTGGATAGAGGCAAGATCAACAGAATTATTGCCGGTGCCTTATTTTCATGTGGTTTTTACCTTGCCAGAAAGCATAAATTCATTAGCCATTCACAGTCCAAAATTGGTTTATGATACGCTCTTTGAAGCTACTTGGGAAACGCTATCAACTTTCGGCAAAAACAAACAAATGCAAATGGGCATGATTGCCGTTTTACACACTTGGGGGCAGCAATTGAGTTTGCATCCACACCTTCATTGTATTGTTCCTGGTGGTGGTGTTAATAAGGATGGTATTTGGAAAAACAGCAAACCTGATGGCAATTTTTTGTTTCCAGTCAAGGCATTGTCCAAAATTTTTAGAGCAAAATATTGTAAGAAACTCAAAGCAAAAGCCCCAATACAATACGAACAAATTAGGCAAGAGTTATGGCAAAAAGATTGGGTTGTTTTTACCAAAAAACCCTTTGGAAGCCCCAAAGCTGTTGTGGAATATTTGGGAAGATATACCCACAAGATTGCCATTAGCAACCACAGGATTAAAGCCATTGATGACAAAACGGTACGTTTTGAGTACAAGGATTACAAAGCCGAAGGCTTTAAAAAACAAATGACACTTACCCACGAGGAATTTATCCGTCGGTTTTGCTTGCATATTTTGCCCAAACGGTTTGTTAAGATTAGGCATTATGGTTTTTTAAGCAGCACTTGGAAACGAAAAAAACTAAAGTTATTGCAAGAGAAACTACAAGTAAAAGTACTCAAAAAGGGAGAGAAAAAACCTTTTTTGCCTAAATGTCTTTGTTGTAAAACGGGCAATCTACATCGAATAGCCGTTTTTGACCAGCGTGGTCCGCCAACTTGGTATCTTGGCGGTAGCCAAAGTGCAAATTCCTATGAAAGTTAATTTTATGGGTAAGGGTAATTATGCCCAAAAGTGACGGAAAACACATTAAAACCAACGTTTAAAACACTTCAAAAAAAAAGAGGCGCACTTGTCTCTTGAATTTCTCTCTAAAAACTTGTCGGTAAATCCATAGTGCGAATGGAATCGGTTCCGTTCAACACGGGGTTCATTGTTCGGCTTGCAGCCGCAACGAACCCCTAGCTGTTAGGCACAGTTATTTTACATTCGAGAATATTTTTTTTAACATGTCCTCTCTGTTGTCGTAATTGGTTGAATTCAATTCTTTCAGTTCCTGTCCGTCAATTAATTTCCAACCAAAATGAAAATCATAAATCCATGTCATGTCAGTTTTTGAATTAGTTTGGATATGCACACATCCGGGTGTCTTGCCATTTTTTAAATTGTAAACTTGGCTTTTATTAAATTCCAATTTTTTAACACCCTTAGGATAAATATCTTTAGTTGGTTCTTTATTAACTTTATAATAAAGTTGGTAAAATTCAATTTGCTTATCTAATTGAATGTCCTTGCCTGTTAAATAACGATGATAACTGTCTAAAATAATTCCCGACATGTCATCAGGATGGTAAATGCCTTTATCATTAAAATATTTTGAAAGTCTTGAACCGCCCCATAATTGCCAATTATTTCTCATCCACATTCCAAAACTGAGATGTGCATTTGATGAAAATTTTTCCTCTGTCAATTGTTTGATTTTTATTTTTGTTGAGTCACTCCAGAATTTATCTATTTGTTTAAAACAGTCCTCAATGTCTTTGGGTATATATTGTCCACGAATACTGTCTGTCGTAAATCTAACTTTGTCTTCGAAGTTCCATATCTTCTCAGTTTTTCGAAAAGGTTCAAATATCTCATTTTCATTTATTGCTTGTCCAGATAAATGCTTCTTGAAAGCAATAAGAATTACTGTCTGTTGATGTTTATTGTCTGCAATACCATTTTTAATAAAATATTTTTTGATTTTCGATTTTTTATTACCTCTTTCAGTCCAATGAAAAATAGTCTTGTAATCTCCATTCCAAGGATAACATATGTTTATCAGTTTCTCGTCAGCCGTATTTTTAATTATTGTCTTCAAACTGTCTGAGCAATCTGTTTCTAAAAAAGAAACTGCGTCAACAATATTTTTTGGTGTCTTGAGATTTTGTCCGAAGCCAATTTGAAACGTTAGAATTAAAAATGTCAATATGGAAATTTGTCTGTGCATTGTCTGTCGATAATAATTGTGCCTAACTACTTTATACACGCATAAATTTACCACTTTTTGTTCTAAATTGGCATGTTATACGCATGTTTTTGTCTTTTTTGTAGCGTATAATTTTTTAGTTGTACTATACAAACATAATTAAAAACTTTACTTATCAAAGGGATTTATTTTATTTTTTATTGATGTACTGCTTACTTGGGTATAAATTACAGTAGTCTTGCTACTATAGTGTCCCTATAATGAGTTTACACAATATAATGAC
>CAIWKX010000228.1 GCA_903913315.1 uncultured Bacteroidota bacterium
AAGATGTTTATGGTTATAACTATAGGTATTCTTATAAATATAATTATGGTTATGGCTATGGCTATAATGAGGAGAGCACTTCGAAAAATAGTATTTTAAAGAAAATAACTTCTTTTTTTACTAAAAAGAGTGAAGAGAATAGAGAATAGAGAATAGAGAATGGAGAAAAGAGAAAAGAGAAAAGAATATAGATAATAGAATATATTCAGAGGGGTATTTTCATCTATTAAATAAAAGGGGCAAAATGAAATTTCATTTTGCCTCTTTTATTTACTGTTTACTATTTTTTTAGAAATTAAAGAAAGAATTGTTTTTAAATATTTGAGCAAGGTTCTCATGATTTTTCAGTAGTACTCTTTTTTTTATGCTTTCCAAATGTTTAGAGTGGTGTACGTCAGAACCTACAAAATCAATATATCCATTATCTATTAAAAATTCGCTAATTTTTGAAACTCCGAGACCGTAATAGCCAACCGTTGAGAGCATGTTTAATTGAAAAAGACACCCTATGTCTTTTAATTTTTTGTATTCATTGATTGCATTGTGATAAAAATTATAACGTTCTGGGTGCGCAAGAATTGGTAGGTATCCAGCGGATTGTAATTCGTTTAAGGTTTCGTGGAGTTGAAATGGTGGGTTTAGATAGGACATTTCAACTAAAACATAATTATCTCTTAAAGTTAAAAGAGGTTCTTTTTTTAAAAGTTCTCTAAATTCAATATCTATCATGTATTCAGCCGCGACTTTTAGATCAGTATCAATTTTAGGTATTGTAAGTTGAGAAAGTGTAGCATTGAATTTTCCTTCAATACTTGATTTTGTATTTTTCCACACTTCTCCCATGATATGAGGAGTTGTAATAAATTTTTCAAAGCCCATTTCTTTTAAACCTAGTATAAGGTTATTTGTATCATCAATGGAAGTTGCTCCATCATCTATACCTGGCAATAAGTGAGAATGGATATCAACGTAGTTATTGGGGATTAAATCTTGAAGAAATGGCTTTTTTTTGAAAAAATGTATCAAAGTTATTTTTTTTGTAAAATTAGTGAAATAAATTATAGTCTTTTCATTTTTTTAAGGGCTTCCTTAGCTTTACTTTTTTAATTTGACTATGGTCTTATTATTTGGATACACTTGCTCTATTATGTTGTTAGTATTTCGTGATTCTGATTATTTATTTTAAGATATTAGGTTATTTTTTTTGATATATTTGTTGTCGACTATTTCTATTGTCTTACAACTCATAATTTATAACTATTACTTATGTCTCTTCCAAAAATTTGGCTGTCTTCACCTCATATGGGAGGAAATGAACAAAAATATATTAAAGAAGCTTTTGATGCTAATTGGGTTGCACCACTAGGACCCAATGTTACTGGTTTCGAACAAGATTTAGAAAAATATTTGGATCAAAACGTTTATGTAGGCGCTTTAAGTTCAGGAACAGCGGCTATTCACTTAGGACTACTATTATTGGGAGTAAAGGCGGGGGATGAGGTAATTTGTCAAAGTATGACATTTTTAGCTTCAGCCAATCCGATTGTTTACCTTGGAGCAACTCCAATTTTTGTTGACAGTGAGGTGGAAACTTGGAATATTTGTCCTACTGTTTTAGAAGAAGCCATAAAGGATAGAATTTCGAAAGGCAAGAAGCCAAAAGCCATCATTGCTGTACATCTTTATGGAATGCCTTATAAAGTGGACGAAATTAGAAGTGTTGCAACTAGTTATGGAATCCCGATATTAGAAGACAGTGCTGAGGCTTTAGGGAGTAGTTATAAAAATCAAAAATGTGGGACATTTGGCGACATTGGTATTTTGTCTTTTAATGGTAATAAAATAATTACCACGTCTGGTGGAGGTGCTATTGTAGCAAGAAGTGCAGCATTAAAAGAAAAAGCTGTTTTTTTAGCTACTCAAGCAAGAGATACTGCACCTCACTATCAACATAGTGAAATTGGTTATAATTATAGAATGAGCAATATTTGTGCAGGAATTGGCAGAGGTCAAATGGAAGTATTGGATGAGCATGTAGCCAAACGAAGAGGTATGCATGATTTTTATATTGCTCTTTTTAAGAAAAATAATGCAATTAAAGTTTTATCAGAAATTAATACAGATTATTTTTCAAATCATTGGCTTTCTGCCATTACGATTGATTCCAAACAAAATAATGGTAAATCTAGTGAGGATTTAAGATTATTATTAGAAAAAGAAAATATTGAAAGTAGGCCTTTATGGAAACCTATGCATTTACAGCCTGTTTTTTCAAATGCTCCTTATTATGGCGGAGCTGTTTCAGAAAAATTATTTGAAAACGGATTATGCCTTCCTTCAGGTTCTAATTTAACTTTAGAAGATAAAGAAAGAATTAAAAATTGTGTTAATCTATTTTTGAACTATTAGTGATAACTTTTTTTTCATAAATTTACCTTTTTTATAATATAAAAATACATTGAAAAACACTACTAATAAAAATTTTATATCCGATTTTTTTAAATTTTCTACTGAAATTAATACCGGTTTTAGTTTTAAAAATTTAGGTTATTTACCAAGATGGTTCATCTTGTTGCTTGATATTTTTATTGTAGTCATGGCAGGTGGTTTAACACTGCTGCTCTTTGACGGTTTAAAACTACATTACATTCATACTCGGCATTTCAGTATAGCCGTCGCATTGTATATTTCCATTAATGTTTTCTTTTTTTGGATCTATAGAACGTATTCAGGTATTATTAGACATTCGTCCTATATTGATGCCTTGAAATTGATTTTTTCTCAATTTTCTACTTTTGTTGTCATCATTTTAATTAATTTCATTTTCATTTTATTACATCATCCGAAACTATTTTTAACTACAGGTGTATTTATAAATGCTATTTTATCTTTTAGTTTTTTGTTTTTTTATCGCATGGTTGTTAAACAAACATTTGAAAAGTTATTTAGTCGCGCGAGTACGACCAAAAAAATAGGTGCTCTTATTTATGGTTCTGATGCCAATGCTATCGCAGTTGCTAGTGCTATACAATCTGAAAGTCCAGGCAGGTTTAAAACCGTTGGATTTATAGATAAAAACAATGAAAATTCAACTAAGAGGATATTGAACCTTCCTATTTTTCAAATTAAGAAGAGTATCCCCGTTTTGATGCGCTATAAAAAAGTGCAAGCGCTTATCATTGCGGATAAAAGTCTAACTAATGAAGAGCGCTTGTCTATAGTAGAAGAATGCATAGAGTATGGATTCAAGGTATATACTTTACCTGTTGTTTCTGATTGGGATGATAAAAAAGAAATCTCAAAAAACATTAAAAACTTTGAGATTCAAGATTTATTGGAAAGAAAGCCGATAGTCTTGGATACTGTTCTAATCTCTTCAAAATTAGATAAAAAAACAATTTTAGTTTCTGGTGCGGCAGGATCCATTGGAAGTGAAATTGTTAGACAAGTTCTTTTGTTTAATCCGCGAAGAATCATCTTATTGGATCAAGCAGAAACGCCTCTTCATTCTTTGTCTTTAGAGATATTAGGAGTGAATAAAGAAGTTGAAATTTTAAATATGATTGCTGATGTTCGAGATTATGACGTTTTGGATAGGATATTCAAAATCTATTTGCCAGATGTAGTTTACCATGCTGCTGCTTATAAGCATGTTCCTATGATGGAAGAAAATCCATCCCAAGCAATTTTTACTAATGTTCTTGGAACAAAAAACGTAGCTGATTTGTCCAATAAATATAATGTAGATCGGTTTGTTATGATTTCTACGGATAAAGCTGTAAATCCTAGTAGTATTATGGGAGCCAGTAAGAGAATTTCAGAAATGTATGTTCAATCTAAGCATTATAAGCATAAAAAAAATAATACTGAGCGCTATACTAAATTTATTACGACTCGTTTTGGAAACGTTTTAGGTTCAAATGGTTCGGTCGTTCCTTTGTTTACAAAACAAATACAAGAGGGAGGTCCTATAACAATTACGCATCCTGAAATCATTCGTTATTTCATGACTATTCCGGAAGCTTGTCAATTGGTTTTAGAAGCTGGTTCTATGGGTAATGGTGGAGAAATATATATATTTGATATGGGTAAACCTGTTAAAATTATTGATTTAGCTAAAAAAATGATTCGGCTTGCAGGTTTTATTCCAGACAAAGATATCCAAATAAAAATTGTGGGGTTACGCCCTGGAGAAAAATTATATGAAGAATTGTTAAATGATTCTGCTAAAAATCTTGCTACTCATCATGAAAAAATAACGATTGCTGAAGAAGTTTGTGACGAGTATACTATTGTAAATCAAAATATTGAAGAACTAATACAGATGGCAAGAAAGGGTAAACAAGATGAATTGGTATTAAAAATGAAAAAATTAGTTCCTGAATATAAAAGTTTAAATTCGGTTTTTGAAAAATTAGATGTTCAAGAAATCTAATCCCTTTTTGTGCTTGAGGCATTTAGGCTTTTTTCAATTGGCTTCAAAATGATAATTTTATCCCATATTTTAGTTTTTTTTACTTCTGTTCCACCTTTGTTCTATGAAAGAAGTTATCATCTGAAACAAAAACTCTAATTTTTTGCGTTAAAAAAAGTTTGAACTGGGGCACTTTAAAGAAAAAACACTGATTATAATCTTGTTAAATTGTTATATTTGTCCCATAATAAAGGAAAAAAAAAGAGTTTTCAATTCTGCATGAAATTAGTATTAAAATGAGATCTACGCCAGAGACATCCGATTGGGATTTAGTAATAAAAGGACATACTTCTCTTTTTGATTTAAAGTTTAAAGATATTTGGAATTACAGAGATTTATTAGTGATGTTTGTAAAAAGAGATTTTGTTAGTTTTTACAAGCAGACCATACTTGGTCCACTTTGGTTTTTTATACAGCCTATTTTTACTACTATAGTTTTTACTTTTGTTTTTGGAAATCTTGCTGGAATTAGCACTGACGGACTTCCTCAGCAACTCTTTTATTTGACTGGGATTACTTCTTGGAATTATTTTTCTGATTGTTTGACAAAAACGAGTACTGTATTTAAAGATAATGCGAGCATTTTTGGTAAAGTATATTTTCCTCGATTGATTATGCCTTTGAGTATAGTTGTTAGTAATTTGGTACGATTTGGAGTCCAATTATTATTACTTCTGTTTATGATGTTGTATTTTAATTTTTCCCCTGTCAAAGGAAGTGATTTTCATATAACCTATGCTATCGTATTTTTTCCCTTTTTAGTTTTATTAATGGCTTTGTTAGGTTTAGGTTTGGGATTGATAATTACTGCAATTACTACGAAGTACAAAGATTTAACTTTTTTGGTCACTTTTGGGGTGCAGCTTTTGATGTATGGCACCACTGTTATATATCCCTTAAGTGCTGCGCCTGAAAAGTATAAAAGAATTATTGAATTGAATCCAATGACAGGAATTATTGAAGCCTTTAGGTATGCTTTTCTTGGGAGAGGGGAATTTACTTTTTGGAGTATCGGTTATTCTGTAATAATAACACTAATTGTTTTGTTGTTAGGTATATTAATTTTTAACAAAACAGAGAAAAACTTTGTTGATACTATATAATGAGTAAAGCAGTTATACAAGTTGAAAATTTATCGAAAGCCTATCAAATTGGACAGATTGGTACGGGGACAATTTCACGTGATTTAGAACGTTTTTTTGCGACCAAAATTTTAGGTAAAGATGACCCTTTCTTAAAGATAGGAGAAACTAATGATAGGAGTACAAAAGGGAAAAGTGATATTGTATGGTCATTAAAAGATATTAATTTTGAAATCAATCAGGGTGATGCGGTTGGTATAATTGGAAAGAATGGTGCAGGAAAAAGTACGTTATTAAAACTGCTGTCCAGAGTTACTGGTCCGACTACCGGTGAGATAAAAGTTAAAGGGAGAATTGCTAGTTTATTGGAAGTTGGGACAGGATTTCATCCTGAATTGTCTGGAAGAGAGAATATTTATTTGAATGGTGCTATTTTGGGAATGCGCAAAAAAGAAATTACAAGGAAGCTTGATGAGATTATTGATTTTTCTGGAGTTGAACGTTATATAGATACTCCGGTTAAACGTTACTCTTCTGGGATGTATGTGCGATTGGCTTTTGCTGTTGCAGCTCATTTGGAAAGTGAAATTCTTATTGTAGATGAAGTGTTAGCTGTTGGTGATGCTGAATTCCAAAAGAAATGTCTTGGCAAAATGGGCGATATTTCAAAAGGAGAAGGGAGAACAGTTCTGTTTGTTAGTCATAATATGGCGGCAGTGAAGAATTTGTGTACTAAAGGGATTGTTTTGGAAAATGGACAGTTAGCATTTAATGGAAATATAGAGGAATGCATTTCTAAGTATTTACAAGGAAACTCTTTCTCCAATGAACTTATTAATGCTAGAGGTCGTAAAGGGAGTGGTAAAGTTAAATTTGAAAAAGTTTCAGTTTTTGGTAATGATGAAACACAAAATGTTGTCTCAGGTGAAAAATTAAATATTTTGTTTAATTTAGAGAATAATAATGGTATTTCTAATGATAGAATTAGATTAGATGTTAGAATTGAAGATGATTTTGGTCAGCGTTTTTCATGGGTGAGTTCAAGTTTAGTTTCAATCGAAAACGACCTTGTACCAAAATCAATTTTGATTCATTATCCGAGGAACAATTTTAACAATGGTATCTATTTTGCAACTATTTTTATGACTGTTGATGACGAGGTTTCCGATTTTATTGAAAATGCCTTTCAGATAATAGTTGAATCAGGCAATTTTTTTAGTAACGGAAAAATTGTACCAGAAAAGCAAAGCAAAATTCTTATGGATTTTGATATGATTTTTAGTTAAAATGAAGTCGATTAACCTTTTTTCTATTGGCTGCAAAATTGTATTTTTATGGCATATTTCATTATTTTTTAATTTTGTAGTGTACTATGAATAATAAAAACTAAAATATGAAACAAAAAATCTATTTTTTCGTTTCAATCAAAAAAGTTTAAACAACTTCAATAATAAATGATGATTAAAATAATTATATATGGTTTTCTTTCAATTTATAATTCTTACCTCAAAAAAGATAGAATTAAAAAATTAATTAAAAATATCCTAGGCAAAAGAGAAATTATTGTTGGTTTTAATGACTTTAGAATTTATGCAAGTAATGCCTCAGCCATTGAATCAAGTATTATTTTTAATGACTATACTGAACAAATTGTTTTAGATTTGATTAAAAAATACGCTTTAAAAGGTTATAATTTTATTGACGTAGGAGCTAACATAGGTATTCACTCCTTAACAGCTGCAATTTCTAACAAACAAATAGAAATTTATTCTTTTGAACCAGAACCAACAAATTTTTTACGTTTTATTAAGAATATTGGATTAAACCATATAGAAAACATTAGACCTTTTAGAATGGGTTTAGGTAAAACTATTGGAAATACTGTATTGAATGTTAATAAAGGATGGAATAAAGGGAAGCATTCGATTAAAGTACAATTTGATGAAAACTATAATGAAAAATTAAATATACCAGTCACTCAATTAAACACTTTTAAGTATAATATAGTAGGTAATAATTTCATTGTAAAAATTGATGTAGAAGGATTTGAAAAAGAAGTGATTGAAGGCGCTAATGAAGTTTTCACTTTGTTTGATAATTGTATTTTAATTATTGAATTAGTACAAGAAATTAATGAACAAGGAATATGTTCAGAAATTACTGCGTTTTTAAAGGAGACAGGATTTGACTTTGTTTATAAAATTATTAATCAAAAAGATTTTAAATCGACACAAAACTATGATGGAAGTGGTGATTATGTTTTTATTAAAGGAAAAGATGCAATTTCTATTTTTCAAAATAGCTAACCTGCAATAAATGAGAGTAGGCTATAATCCACATAAAGATCAACCTCAAAATAAATCGAAATATTTACATCAAGTAATCGTACCGGTTTATATTCCTAATCAAGAGGGGTATTTTAAAGATAGTTTCAAAATATTTCAATTCTGCTTAGAGTCTCTATTCTTAACTGTTCATAATAAAACTTTTATTACTATCGTTAATAATGGAAGTTGTTCTCTTGTAATAGAATATTTGGATGAGCTATTTAATTCTAACAAAATTCATGAATTGATTCATACAGAAAACATTGGTAAACTTAATGCTATATTAAAAGGGCTTGCTGGAAACAATATAGAATTAGTTACTATATCTGATGCTGATGTTCTTTTTTTATCGGGATGGCAATCTGAAACTATGCATATATTTAGTAAATTGCCTAAAGTTGGCGTAGTTGGTTTAGTTCCACAGTTTACACTTTATAAATCTAATAGTTGTAATGCTATTATGAGTAATTTATTTAATAATAAACTAAAATTTTATCCCCTTAAAAATAAATCCGCTTTGGTGAGATTTTACGATAGTATTGGCTGGAAGAGAGATTATAATGAAAATTACTTAGAATATACTCTCGGTTTTGAAATGACTACTAATTCTAGAGTCTATATAGGTTCAGGTCATTTTGTAGCTACTTATAAGAAAGATATTTTTGATGATATTGTTTCTTATATAGGTTATAAACTAGGTGGTTATAGTGAGGGTTATTTGGATTCAATGCCATTAAATAAAGATTATTGGAGAGTTACAACTGAAGATAATTTTGCTTACCATATGGGCAACACAATAGAAGATTGGATGGAATTAGAAGTGAGTAAGCAGATAAAGAATGATTCAGAATATGTAGAATATAATTTTCATAAACAAAAAACAATTTCTAAAATGAATTATTTTATTAAGAATAAATTGTTTAATAAGCTATTATTTAACAAAGTAATCCATAAACTATTTTTGAAGTGGAAAAAACTTCCTGAAGAAATGATAAATAATTTTTAGTATATGAATACAGCTTACCCAGTATTTTCTATATTAATTTCAACTAAAGATAGGAAAGAAGACCTTCTCTTTACTTTAAAAAAAAATGATTATATTTTAAATAGAAACGATGTTGAATGCATCGTTTTTGATGATGGTTCTATTGACGGAACGTTCCAAGCTGTTAAGTCTCAGTTTCCTAAAGTTAAGTTGTTTAGAAATGAAACGTCAAAAGGTTATTTGTTTTGTAGAAACAGAATGCTAGCTATAACAAAAGCTAATTATGCCATTTCGTTAGATGATGATGCTCATTTTGTAACAGATAATTGTTTAGAGATAATTGAAAAAAAATTTATTGAAAATCCAAATTGTGGTTTAATTGCATTTAGAATATTTTGGGGGAGAACCCTTCCTGATTTTATTGAAACAAGTGAAAAAGCAGAACAAGTGAGAGGTTTTGTAGGCTGTGGTCATGTTTGGAAAATTGAAACTTGGAATTTAATCCCCAATTATCCTGAATGGTTTGTTTTTTATGGAGAAGAGGAATTTGCCTCTTATCAGTTGTATAAAATAGATAAAGCTATTATATATGAACCCTCTATATTATTACACCATAGAGTTGATGTAGTTTCGAGAAAAAAGCATAAAGATTATCAATTGCGATTGCGGAGGAGTTTGCGTTCAGGATGGTACTTATACTTTTTGTTTTATCCGTGGAGTATGATACCCCATAAAATCATTTATTCACTTTGGATACAACTCAAGAATAAAACTTTCAATGGAGATTTTGAGGCTACGGTTGCAATTTTTCAAGCAATTTTTGATGTGTTAATTAATTTTCCTAAATTGGTCAAAAATAGTAATAGACTATCCGAAAATGAACTTAAAAAGTTTCAAGAAATACCTATTGCAAAAATATTTTGGAAACCCAATAAATAAATATTCTTACTTTTTTTTACTATGAAAAAAAACACTATTTATAGTCATAGAGTTGAATTTGCAAATCAAAAATTAGAACAGTTAATTCAACTAGCACCTAATAAAATTGTTAGTGATGTTGGCGCTGGATTTGGACATATGAAAGAAAAAATTGAGGGACTTGGAGCTACATGGCAACCCTTTGATTACTTTAAAAAAATGGAAAAATCGATAATTTGGGATTTAAATACACCTGCACCGACTACTGTCGAAAAAGCAGGGATTGTTGTTTTTTTAGAAGTTTTAGAACATTTATCCAATCCACTTACAGGATTAATTAATATTAGAAATCATATTGAGAAGGGCGGTTATCTATTACTTACTGTACCTAATCCAGCATGGAGTAAAAGCAGGTTGAATTTGCTTTTTAAAGGTGCATTATTTTCTTTTCAACCAAAACATTTGGAGGAACATCATGTTTTTACACCGTGGTTTCATATTGTTGAATATTTTTTAAAAGAAAACGATTTTGAGTTATTGGAGTATGCTATAATTGATGAACCAGCAAATCCTAAAACCATTAAAGAGAAAATAAAAAGAAGTTTAGAGTCATTTATTGAAAGTAGAGATATAAGATCCAAAGGAGTTAGTTATGGCATTGTCGCTGTAAAACGTTAAATGCATGTAAAGCGATGAAAACAATTGCTATTATCCCAGCTCGAGGAGGTTCTAAAAGGCTTCATAATAAAAATATTTTAGCCTTAGGAGGTCTGCCTCTTCTAGCTCATAGTATTCTTTATGCAAAGTTTAATTCTGATATTATAGATGCTGTTTATGTTTCTACCGACGATGAAGCAATTAAAAAAGTTGCTATAGCTTATGGTGCTTTAGTTATTGATCGTCCACAGCAGTTGTCAGGAGATAATGAGCCTACACTTTCTGCACTTCAACATGTTTTGCAAACTATTAATGAGTCTATAGATGATGTGGTTTTATTACAACCCACCAATCCGTTGCGTGAGGAAAATCTATTGAAAGAAGCTTTTGAAATTTATAAATTTGAGAATTACACTAGTTTGTTTACTGTCACTAGAAACCATTATAAATTAGGTCGAATTGAGAACTCTAAATTCCTGCCTTACAATTATGAAATTGGGCAACGTAGTCAAGATTTAGACCCCTTATATTTTGAAAATGGTTTGTTATATATTACCAAAGCCAAAACCATTCTTGATGGTACGATTATCTCCAAGAATGCGTTTCCTTTCATAGTGAATCATCCTTTTGGAAATGTTGATATTGACACCAAGGAAGATTTTGACTATGCTGAGTTTCTTTATTTTAAAAATAGAGAATAGAAAATAGAGAATAGAAAATAGAGAATAGAAAATAGAGAATAGAAAATAGAAAATAGAAAATAGAGAATAGAAAATAGAGAATAGAAAATAGAG
>CAIWKX010000229.1 GCA_903913315.1 uncultured Bacteroidota bacterium
GAGAATAGAGGAGAGAGTATAGAGAATAGAGAATAGAGAATAGAGAATAGAGAATAGAGAATAGAGAATAGAGAATAGAGAATAGAGAATAGAGAATAGAGAATAGAGGAGAGAGCATAGAGGAGAGCGACAATTTAGTGGATTGTTTGGGTGCGATTCATCCTTAAAAATCAACAATTCAGTAACATAAATTATTTATCAATTTAAAATCATAGTATTTTTACCCTATAATTAGAAACCGTAGATTAAAACAAAAACAATTTAAAAAAAAAGAAATCATGACAAAATTTATTACCGTATTCGCATTATTTATTTGCAGTATATTAACTGCACAAACGCAATTTGACAAAGGAATGGAAAAAGGGTTAGGGCTTTGGAAAGAGGGCAAAAGCACAGAAGCCTCGGCTATCTTTGAACGTATCGCTTCGGCGGATAAGGAAAGTTGGTTGTCAAACTATTATGTGGCCTTAATTAATACTACTGAAGCCTTTAAACCAGAGAATAAGGAAAAAATAACGTCCTTATTGGCTAAGGCTAATGCAGCATTGGATATTGAATTGGCTAAAACGCCCAACAATGTAGAATTGTTAGTGGTTCAGGCGATGGCAAAAACAGCTTTGTTAGCTTCTGATCCTATGACTTATGGGATGACTTTGTCTCCTAAAATTTCAGAAATTTATATGAAAGCCAGTTTATTGGCTCCTGAGAATCCGAGAGTGGTTTTTTGTAAAGCAGAATTTGGAATTGGTGGGGCAAAATGGACGGGAGCTGATGTGAAACAATTGTGTGAACAGGTTCAAAAATCGATTGATTTATTTGCTACATTTAAGCCAGAGACTCCGTTTTCACCTTCTTGGGGATTGGAGAGAGCTCAAATGACGTTGCAAAATTGTGGGAAATAAAATAAATTATAACGTACAATGAATCGACTTTTAAAAGAGCTTCCCCGTAATTTACTATTGAGTTTTATTATATTCTTGGTCATTCTTACTTTGAATGTTTTATATGGAGCTACAATACAGTTTACTAGTGAATTATTGGTTCGATTTGGTTATGTTGTACTTTATACTTTTTCACTTTCGTATGCCAATTCTTTTATCTTTTGTTATTTAGATAAGGTATTTGGAAACGATAGATTTTCAAAAAAGCGATTAATTTTTGGTTTTATTGGCTCTTTCTTTATTTCCTTGTTTGTGATTTTTCTATTGCGTATTTTTGAGGAAGTCGTTGTCAATAAGAAGTCTTTTTTAGATTATTTAGCTTCTGAAAAACCAGATTATTACATTATTTCGATACTCATCACGCTTTTTATTTCGATTTCTTTTTATGCTTTTCATTTTTACCAATCCTATAATGAGAATAAAGTTAAGGAGCAAAAAATTATTGCTGGCACTGCCAATGCCAAATTTGAAAGTTTAAAAAATCAAATCGACCCACATTTCTTGTTCAATAGTTTGAATGTATTGAGTTCGTTGATTGAAGAAAATCCGGATAATGCTCAAAAGTTTACTACTTCTTTGTCTAAAATCTACCGTTATGTGTTGGAACAAAAGGATAAGGAATTGGTCACAGTACAGGAAGAATTAGCCTTTGCTAAAACGTATATGCATCTTTTAAAAATGCGATTTGAGAATAGCATTACATTTGAACTTCCTATTGAATTTGATATTCCTGAAGCTAAAGTAGTGCCCTTGTCCTTACAATTGCTCTTGGAAAATTGCATCAAGCATAATATTGTAAGTGAGCAAAAACCGTTACATATTAAAATTTTTATTAAAGATAATTTTCTAGTGGTACAAAACGATTTGCAAAAGAAGGAAGGATTTCAAGACCGGAGAGGTGTAGGGCTTCAAAACATTGTCAGTCGTTATGCCATCTTAACAAAAAGAAAGGTATTGATTGATGCAACAAATGGCACTTTTTCGGTTCATTTGCCAATACTAACCAAACAAATAACTATTATGGAAACTACAGATGATTATAATGAAAATACGGCCTATTATAGGGCTAAAAAAAGGGTAGAAGAGCTAAAAGGATTTTATGGTAACCTAATTTCCTATTGCTGTATTATTCCGATTTTAATACTTATTAATTTAAAATATTCGCCTCAATTTCAATGGTTTTGGTTTTCAGCTGCAGGTTGGGGGTTTGGCGTAATTATGCATGCCTTTAAGGTGTTTGGCTATAGCTCTACTTGGGAGGAACGTAAAATAAAAGAAATATTGGAACGACAAAACAACTCTAAAACATGGCAATGATATGGAACTTAATTACACTGAACAAGAACGCTACTACCAAGCTAAAAAAAGAGTAGAAGCCATCAAAGGTTTTTATGGAAACCTAATCGCTTACCTTGTATTTAATCTATTCTTTCTGGTATTGAACCTACTGACATCTCCTAAGGAACTATGGTTTTATTGGCCTTTATTAGGTTGGGGAGTAGGCGTGTTGTTTCACGGCATGAAAGTCTTTAATTATTCTCCTTTTTTGACTAAAGATTGGGAAGAGCGAAAAATAAATGAATTCATGGAAGAAGAAAAAAGAAATGCTACTAAATGGCAATAACTAAGAAGTTGTTTACACTTTTGCGCGTCAATCAAAAAAGTTTAATCTACGTTTAATAAAAAAATTAAAAATATGAAAAGAATTGATCGAGAACGTATGTTTGATAGTTTAAATAAAGAGGCTGGAATTACCAACGAAGAATATTATATGGCTTATAAAAGGGTGAAACGCATTAAAGGATTTTATACACACTTTATTGTCTATGTTTTTGTTAACTTCTATCTTATATTCAATAGATGTTATGAAGCTAATTCTACGGAAGTTTTGTATTCTTTTCACACCTACTCAACAGCTTTCTTTTGGGGAATCGGTTTGTTAGCCCATGGCATGTCTGTTTTTGGTAGAGAGCTCTTTTTTGGGAGTGATTGGGAAGCTAGAAAAATAAGAGAGTATATGGAGCGGGATAAGAATGGTAGATTTCAATGACAAATTGGAAATATTAAATAGCAAATATCAAATAGCAAAAAGCAAATAGCAAAAAGCAAATTACAAATAACAAATAGCAAATTACAAATAGCAAATTGCAAATAGCAAATCCAAAATATGAATATTATTATTATAGAAGATGAGAAACCGGCGGCGCGGCTTTTGCAACGAAAGGTGGAGAAGTTGGGATTGCAGGTCAGTACCCTTCTTCATTCTGTAGAGGAGTCTATCGCCTGGTTTCATAACAATGCGCATCCTGATTTGATATTTTTGGATATTCAATTGTCTGATGGGTTGTCTTTTGAGATTTTTGAGGCTATCGCGATTAGAAGTGCTGTAATTTTCACGACCGCCTATGATGAATATGCATTGCGTGCCTTTAAACTCAACAGTATTGATTATCTTTTGAAGCCTATTGACGAAGATGATTTATCAATTGCTATTTCAAAATTCAAAAATCAATTTCAAAAAAGTTTACTCACTAATCTAGATTTTGATGCCATAAAGAAGATGTTGGTTCATCCGATAGACAGAAATTACAAAAAAAGGTTTACTATCAAGATGGGGCAACAACTTAAGATGATTACTATTGAAGAAGTGGAATGTTTTTATAGTGAAAACAAGGGCACTTACCTTCATACTTTTGATAATCGAGATTATCTTTTGGACAGCACTTTGGAGCAATTGGAAACTGAACTTGACCCTACTGATTTTTATCGTGTTTCCAGAAAATTTATTGTTCCATTGAAAGGAATTAAGGAGATTCAAGTGTATAGTAATTCCCGTCTCAAGGTAATTTTACCCACTTATAAGGAAGATGAGGTGATAGTGAGTCGTGAAAAAGTGACTGATTTTAAGAATTGGTTGGGGTAGTGTTGTTGTAAATCAAATTCGTACTTGTAGTGTAGTTTTTTTGTATCTTGTTAATTACAAGTGTTCTATGTTATAAAAAGCCATTTAAATTGTAAAGTGTACAATTTAAATGGCTTTTATTTTTTATTGTATAGTTTATATATACGTGTAATATTATGATTTCGTTGTTTAATACTTAATTTTATGAAAATATTTAAAAATTAATTCAAACAAATTACCTTATGAGAAAAGTTACTTTACTACTTTCAATATTCTGCATTTCCGTTGGCTATTCGCAAATGCCAACTGTTGCAGCTCCAACGCCACCTGCTAGAAATGCTACAGATGTAATTTCTATTTATGGAACTGCTTACACACCAATAGCGGGCGTTACGACAAATCCTAATTGGTCGCAAACTACAGTGTCAACTGTAGTTCAAATAGCGGGTCACAATACGCTTCAATATACTAATTTCAATTATCAAGGTACTGATTGGTCAGGTAATGTTCAAAACATATCGGGTTTTCAATATTTGCATGTAGATATATGGACCAATAATCAAGCGCCTAATGTTTATGCAATCAGTTCAGGAACAGAAGTTCCGCATGCAATTGCTAGTGTTGCAGGTTCTTGGCAATCGTTGGATATTCCAGTAGCCGGGCTTACGGGCAATTTGAATAGTGTCATTCAATTTAAATTTGATGGGGGTACAGGAGGTACTATTTATTTAGATAATTTGTATTTTTGGAAATCACCACCAGCGGCTGGAACTGATGCGACTTTAAGTGATTTAAAAGTGGATGGAACTACCGTGCCAGGATTTAATTCTAGTGCACTATCTTATGTTTATAATTTGGTTGTGGGAACCACTGCAATTCCGCAGATTACAGCTACTCCAAATGATCCATTGGTTACCTCAGTAACGATTACACAAGCGCCGGCACTACCTGGAAACGCTACTGTAGTGGTCGTTTCTCACGATGGTACCGTTACTAAGACTTATACCGTTTCTTTTGCTGCCAATTTGCCAAATGCTTCTCCGACGCCTTCAACGCCCCCTTCTGAAGTATTAAGTATTTATGGTGATACAGGTGGTTTTACCAATATTTGGGTTCCGGATTATAATTTTGGTAGTAACGAAGGATATCCTGATTTAGATTCAAGTGCTACTGTTAATCAAGCTATTAAGATGAATTTTGCTACAGCAGGATTTGGACAAGGGACTAATGCTGTAACGGATATTTCTGCTTATAATTGGTTGCATTTTGATTACTTTGCTGACGCTACGTCCACTCAAATCAGGTTTATTGTAATTGGAAATAATGGCAGTGTTGTTGAATATCCTTATGAATTGACTAATGCGGGAAGTAATGGTACATTAGTACACGGTTCTTGGCAAAGTGTTGATGTTCCCTTGAGTTTCTTTCAAGGATCAGGGTTTACTAAATCTACATTTTTTCAGTATAAATTAGGTACGACATCCAATTTAGTTTCCAACATTGTTTATTTTGATAACATTTATTTTTCAATGAATAAAGCGACGGTGCTTGGTACTACTAGTTTTGATGTTCATTCTATAGTTAGTGTGTATCCTAATCCTTCTCGAAATGAATGGAATATAGCAGCCACTGAAGATATACAATCTGTTCGATTGTTTGATATTCTTGGGAAAGAAGTAACTACTTCCCTTGCATTAAATGGTTCAAAAGTTACTATTGAAGCTTCTGTCTTATCCAAAGGAATTTATTTTGCGAACATTATTACTGAAAAAGGAACAAGTACAGTGAAATTATCTAAAGACTAGCTATTGCGGTCGTTTAAACTCTTTTTTTAATTCCGTAGCATTACTATGCAATGAAAAAAGCTAAAGTCTGAAACAAAAATGCTAATTTTTCGCTTCAATTAAAAAGTTTAAACGACTTCAATTAAACAACTTTATAAAAAAGTGCTTTGAATTACGATTCAAAGCACTTTTTTTTTGTTAGTAGGTTTCTAGTTTAGCGGTTGATTCGTAAGGGAATATGGTACTACACCACACCTTTTAACTACTTACGCTGCTATTTTTTTGCAGCCAATCGCTTGTGCTTTTTCAATCAAGGCCATTCCTTATTACGTTCCCCTCTTTTCCCCATGCTTGAACCATGGGTGGGCTCTAGGAAAAAAAGATTTCTACCCTCGGCGCTCAGTGTATTAAATCAATAAAACAGTAGAAATAGTAAAGAAAGCCTACTTAAAAATCTATTTACAGTATTTTTTTGATAGGTAAATATGTTTTTTTGGTATACTTATTATGCTTTTTTAGGGTAATAAATATATTTTTTAAGGTATTAAATATGTTTTTTTAGTATACTTATTATGCCTTTTTAAGCTAATAAATAGATTTTTTGCGGTATTAAATATGTTTTTTTGGTATACTTATTATACTTTTTTAGGCTATTAAATATATTTTTTAAGGTATTAAATATACTTTTTAAGTATAATAAATATGTTTTTTAAGTATATTAAATGCCTTTTTAATACCTGTAATTAGTACTTTTTGGTA
>CAIWKX010000230.1 GCA_903913315.1 uncultured Bacteroidota bacterium
CAAAAATTAACCAAATTACAAGATTTAAGTAAATGAGCATTCTAGATAAAATCACCAATTATAAACGGCAAGAAGTGCTTTTGAAGAAATCGATAATTCCAATTTCTCAACTGGAAAATTCGGTGCTCTTTGACAATACAACCATTTCTTTAAGCAATAACTTAAGAACTAGCACTTCTGGGATTATTGCGGAACACAAACGACGTTCCCCCTCTAAAGGTGAAATCAATTACAATTTAAATGTCAAGGAAGTAGTGAAAGGCTACCAAAATGCTGGTGCTTCTGGTATTTCTATTTTAACTGACGGTACCTATTTTGGAGGCTCTTTAGACGATTTGTTAATAGCAAGAGCACTAGTAAAACTTCCTCTTTTAAGAAAAGAATTTATTATTGATGAATACCAAATAATAGAATCAAAAGCTTATGGAGCCGATGTAATCTTATTAATTGCATCGATTTTAACTCCAAAAGAAATAAAAAATCTTTCTGAATTAGCCCAATCCTTACACTTAGAAGTACTACTCGAAATACATGATGAAGCAGAATTATATAAAAGTATAGTGCCAAGCTTAAATATGATTGGAGTGAATAATAGAAACCTAAAAACATTTGAAGTGGACCTTGATATTAGTACAAAACTTGCGTCAAAAATTCCAAGTGATTTTGTAAAGGTCTCTGAAAGCGGAATTGAATCTATAACTTCAATTAAAATTCTTCAAAAACATAATTATCAAGGATTTTTAATTGGAGAAGCTTTTATGAAATCTAACAATTTTGACACTAATGTAAAAGAATTTATTTCAAAATTATCGCTATGAAACTAAAAATTTGTGGAATGAAATATTATCATAATATTCTTGAAGTTTCAAAACTAAAGCCTGATTATTTAGGGTTTGTATTTTGGGAAAATTCTCCGCGGTATTTTGACGCTATAATTCCGGAATTACCGCGATCCATCCAAAAAGTTGGCGTTTTTGTAAATGCCGATTTAGAAAACATTCTTTATAAAACAAAGCAGTACAAATTGGATTTAATCCAACTTCATGGACAGGAAAGCGTTTCATATTGTAAAGAGTTAAAAGATAATGGAATCGCCCTTATAAAAGCATTTTCTATTCATGCAAATTTTGAATTTAACCAACTGAATGAGTATGAAACTATATGCGACTATTTTTTATTTGATACCAAAGGAAAGCAACCTGGGGGCAATGGGATAGCTTTTGATTGGACTATTTTAAATAATTATCATCTCAATACCCCTTTTTTTTTAAGCGGAGGAATAGGTTTAAACCATTGTACTGCGATACATGATTTTCAAAAAACTAAACTTTCAAAAAACTGTATTGCTATAGATGTGAATAGTAAATTTGAGATTCAACCTGGATTAAAACAAACAAAAGAACTATTTGAATTTAAAAAAATACTATATGAAAATAAATTATAACATTGATAACAATGGCTACTATGGTAATTTTGGAGGAGCATTTATTCCTGAAATGTTATATCCCAATGTGGAAGAATTGCGAGAGAATTATCTAAAAATAACTTCCGAACCTTCTTTTCAAAAAGAGTTTTTAGCACTTCTCAAGGAATATGTTGGACGCCCAACCCCTCTTTACTTTGCAAAAAGACTTTCAGAAAAATACCATACAAAAATCTATCTTAAACGAGAAGATTTGTGTCATACTGGCGCGCACAAAATCAATAATACCATCGGTCAAATTTTGGTAGCCAAACGTTTAGGAAAAACAAGAATCATTGCAGAAACAGGTGCGGGACAGCATGGTGTTGCCACTGCTACTGTGTGCGCCTTAATGGGATTGCAATGCATAGTCTATATGGGTGAAATTGACATTCAACGACAATCACCAAATGTGGCTCGAATGAAAATGCTAGGCGCCCAAGTTAGACCAGTATCGTCTGGTTCTAAGACACTTAAAGACGCGACAAATGAAGCCATCCGAGATTGGATTAACCATCCCCAAAACACCCATTATATTATTGGTTCTGTAGTTGGTCCCCATCCCTACCCGGATATGGTCTCACGATTTCAATCGGTTATTTCTAAAGAAATAAAGGAACAACTATTAGAAAAAGAAGCTACTGAAAATCCCAATTATGTAATTGCATGTGTAGGAGGTGGAAGTAATGCTGCCGGTGCTTTTTATCATTTTTTAAACGAAGAACATGTTCATTTAATTGCAGTTGAAGCAGCTGGAAAAGGAGTCGCATCTGGAGAAAGCGCTGCCACTTCCATTTTAGGAAAAATTGGTATTATCCACGGAAGTAAAACGCTGTTAATGCAAACCAGCGATGGACAAATCATAGAACCTTATTCGATTTCTGCAGGATTGGATTACCCCGGAGTTGGTCCGCTTCATTCTCATTTATTTGAGACACAAAGAGCTGAATTTATTGCTATTACAGATGATGAAGCTATGCAATCTGGAATCGAATTATCCAAGATGGAAGGTATTATTCCAGCTATTGAAACCGCACATGCTTTGGCTGTGCTAGACAAAAAACAATTCAATCCCTCCGATATTGTTGTTATCAATCTATCTGGTCGCGGCGATAAGGATTTGAATACCTACATTGATTATTTTAAATTATAAAAATGAACCGAATTAATTCAAGATTAGCTGAAAACAAAAAAATACTATCCATCTATTTTACAGCGGGATACCCAACGCTTACTGACACTGTGCCTATTATTCAAGAATTAGAAAAATGTGGTGTTGACATGATTGAAATCGGTTTGCCGTTTAGTGATCCTTTGGCAGATGGACCTACCATTCAAGACAGCTCTACTATTGCTTTAGCTAATGGTATGACTACAGCATTGCTATTTGAACAACTTAAGAATATTCGCGAATCAGTACAAATTCCCTTACTCTTAATGGCATATTTCAATCCAATTTATCAATACGGAATTGAAGCTTTTTGTAAGCAATGCAATGCTATTGGAATTGACGGATTGATACTACCTGATTTACCTTTAAAAGAATACCAAACGCATTACAAAGCTATTTTTGAATCCAATAATTTAAAGAATATCTTCTTACTAACACCGCAAACATCTGTTGATAGAATTCATGAAATCGATTTGATTACAGACAGCTTTATTTATATGGTTAGCAGTTCGACTGTAACCGGAAAAAGCGAAGGTTTTGGCGAAAAAGAAAAAGAGTATTTTAAAAGAATTTCAGACTTACATCTTAAAAATCCACAGATAATTGGTTTTGGAATCAACTCAAAAGAAACCTTTAACGAAGCGATTCAATATCAAAAAGGAGCCATAATTGGTAGTGCATTTATCCAATTTATACGTGAAAACCAAATTAACCAAATTAAAAACTTTATCAATACTATACTTTAAGTTGTTGTTTATAATATATTCATTTACTATAACATAACCATACTACATAGAATTTATCTATCACTTTATTTATGTTAATATTGCGTTAATTTAAAACTAAACAAATGTTTAAATTAAACAATTGTTTAGTTTTGTACTCGAATTTAATCATAACATCTATAATGGATTTTAATGAAAAGCAGATAGAAATTCTTTTAGTAGCCGAACAGCTTTTTGCTGAAGAAGGTTTTGACGGAACTTCTGTTAGAGAGATTGCTAAAATTGCTAACATTAATGTGGCCATGATATCCTATTATTTTGGCTCAAAGGAAAAGCTTTTAGAGTCCTTAGTACTCTATAGGATTTCAGATATGCAATTACAACTTGAGTCCCTTTCCACAGAAGACATCTCTCCTATTGAAAAAATTGAGAAATTAATTCAATTTTATATCAATCGAATTAATTCCAATCGTTGCATGTATCAAATTTTACATTTTGAAGTTTCCACAAAAAAAAGAGAAATCAATTTGGATGCCTTTACACAAGTAAAAAAGAACAACCTTAAATTAGTTGAAAACATTATTGTGGAAGGACAACAAAAAGGGTTGTTTAAATCCAATATTACTATTCCGTTAATTCCAACCATTATCATTGGTTCATTGACTCATTTTCATACCAACAAATATTATTATGAAGACATTTTGGAGTTAGATAGTGATGAAAAGTATGAAAACTACATTTCTAATGAATTAACAAAACACATTCAAAAAACCATCAAAGCCTTACTTACTTATGAAGACTAATCCTATAGTATTCTTACTCATTTCTCTTCTGAGCCTTACTTATAGTACTGCCCAAGAAAAGAAAACAATGTCGCTAAAAGATGCCGTTGCATTGGTCATCACCAATAGCAGTGAAGCTGTTTTAGCCAACACCAAAGTAGCAACTTCCAAATTAGAACTGGAAACCGTGAAAAACAATCAGTATCCGAATGCTAAATTATCGGGACAATACATGCGATTAACCAATGCCAATATTGTTTCTCATTTGGGAGGTCCTAGTAACGGTGGTCTTAATGTAAATCAATTGATGCTAGGTCAGGCTAGTGTATCTATGCCGCTTTTTAGTGGATTCAAACTTAAAAACAGCATTGATGCTTCTGAAAATTTATACAAAGCGCAATCATTTTCAGCTTCACATACCAAAGAAGCGTTGGCTCTAGAAGTAACTGAATTGTTTGCTAACCTCTATAAATCTCAAGAAATGGTAAAGCTATTTCAAGAAAATATTAAAAGTGCGCAACAAAGATCCAAGGACTTTTCTGGAATGGTTGATAATGGTATAATGGCTCGAAATGATTTATTGAAAGCGCAATTACAAGAATCCAACGTTCAGCTTTCTTTAGATAGTGCAATAAAAAATGTAAATGTGATTAATTATCAATTAGTAACATTATTGCATTTACCTGAAAACACTGTGATTGACATTGATATTGACACTATAAAAAGTGATATGGCAAAAAATCAATCATTGTCCTTAAATGGAGAGCGCAATGATTTGACCGCCTTAACTTTTCAACAAAAAGCTTCAGAAGCGGGAATTAAAATTGCAAAAGCGGGTTATTATCCTTCGTTAGCTTTGTCTGGAGGCTATATCGCTTTGGATTTGAAGAATACTTTAACAGTAACAAACGCCATGAACTTTGGGATTGGCTTTAATTATGATTTAGCTTCTATTTTTAAAAATGGTAAAGAAGTAGATGTTGCTAAAAGTAAGGCAGAACAAACAAAGCAAGCTATAGCCATTTTATCTGACAAAATAAAAGAAGATGTGCAACAAGCTCAAGAAAACTATACCCTTTCATTAAAGCAAAATAAAGTGTATGCGCTAGCAGTAGAACAATCAGATGAAAATTTTAGAATCGTAAAAGACAAATACGATAATAATTTATCTTCCACTAATGATTTATTGGAAGCCGACGTTCAACAATTACAAAGCAAAATAAACTTAGCTTTATCACAAGCTGATATCGCTTTAAAATATTATCAATTACAATTTGCAGCAGGAAAATTAATCAACTCATTCAACTTATCTACTAAACAATAGCCACATGGAAAAGACTCAAACTAATAAAAAATTCATATTCATTTTTGCAGCATTAATCCTTGTTGGAGGGAGCTATGGTGTATACAAATACATGCACTCGTTAGCGCACGAAACTACAGATGATGCACAAATTGAAAAGAACTTAAACCCTATTATTCCAAGAGTATCGGGTTATGTTACCAAAGTGTATGTAAAAGACAATGATTTTGTAAAAAAG
>CAIWKX010000231.1 GCA_903913315.1 uncultured Bacteroidota bacterium
AAAAAGCAGCTTGGCTAACCTTAGCTGAGTTGGCCGTGCAACGCGGACAAGAGGCAGAGGCGGTTGTTTACTGGAAGAAGATTGCTCTCAGTGAATCTTATTGAATTTTTTTGAACGCTTGATGAGCGATTGAAAAGTGTCAGCAAATTGGCGCCACTTTGGTATCAGAAGATTTATTTCATCATTGCGGCACACGAATGCGACCTTAGAGATGTTACGTTGTGGAGTGGATATACACACCCTTAGTAAGCTGTTGGTAGATAGTGCTACGATAATTGAGCGACATTAAAGTGAATTAACGGCTACCACGGCTACTGATAAATTAGCTTGAATTAAAATGTGGAAGAAAATTACCCGCCATAAAATTAAAAAAACGCGTATGAGCCCGCTTTTGTCAATTAAAGAAAATAATTTCAAATGTCCAACAGATCACTTTACTTACGTTTCATGGGTTTAGCGAATGCAGTACAAAAAGGTGCTGGTGCTGATATTGATCCAATTGCTCTGAAGTTGCTAGAAGCAATAACCGACGGTTACGAGCAGGGTAAATTGTTGCGTGTTAGCGATGTTTTGGAGCTAAACGAGCTTGCTTCTTATGCAACATTACACAAAAAACTTGAACAACTTAAGCGTAATAACTGGGTTGCGGTTAAGTGTATGGTCGGGGATCATAGGAGTAGGTATTTAACACCAACAAAAGTAACACTAAAGTATTTTGATAATTTGGGTAAGGCGCTAATTAAAGTTGGACAAAACGATTGTTAATAATTTTAAGTATCCATTGGTTTATAATTTATATAAATTAATAATGTTTTATCCATAACTTGCTTTACCCCTCTTTTAGCTTGAGTAATAACCATGAAAAAACTATATGTATTGTTTGCTTTTTTTGCAGTTATTAATGTACTAACGTTAGTATCATGCGGAGGTAGAGGAGGTGCGACTAATGGATCGAATACAAATCAAACATCTGGCGCGAGTTCTGCCTCCGGCGCACTTGCTGTAATTTTGTAATTTAAAAAAGGTGAAAAAATGCTTAATACGCAAACTGCAAAGAAAGTAACTCTATTTTTGCTTACTGTTCTGCTTGGTACTTTTACGGTATATAAAACGTCTGTGTCAAATGCACAAACTAGCGGTTCAACATTAACGGGCACATTTGCTTGCCTAACCAGTGGAAATTACACTGGATTTGATGGTGTGGCTATGTCAGCGCAGCGGCAACCTAACGGGCAGGGTATAAACCAACTTTTTGTTTGGAGCATAGACGCTAATGGCACCACTGGAACACTTCAAGGTGGTATCAATAATCAAGTTGTAAATTACGGATTAGCAAGCGCCACAATCACAAATACAGTGATGTCTAATACACCGGCAGAATTCACTATTACCGCCAATTCGCCTACGCAATACATGTATAAACTAGTAGGACAGGGGGATAGCGATCAAGTTTATTACATCGCTTTAACTAACGGTGGAAATACTGCACTTATGATGCAAGCACCTGGACAAAAGCAAACAGTTAATGGTGTTTGTCAAAAAGTGTAGTCTAAGCTCTGAACTCTGTTCGATTTTAAATTCGTTGCTGAGTGAATAAATTTCTAGATATTGGTGATGTGCTTGTTGCTATAGGAATATTTTTATTATTTGTGGCAAGCTATTCGCTCAATGAGTTATTTGATCCGTACACAATTTATGCTCCGGGTGTTAGCTTGTTATTTATTCCAGCAGGAGTTAAGTTGCTGGCAATATTAGTTGCACGGGGGCCTGCAATTTTCGGATTATTTTTCGCAAGCGTATATCTATCAATGGGATTATGGACCCAGTTAGGGTATTTGAGTTTTTATTACTTTGCGTTAATTAGTATATTGACTTATTCGATCGCCGTTTACCTAGTTATCGGGTATTTCAAAATTAGCAATACACTTTTAAATTTACGGTATCGGCATATTGTATTGATGGCATTGATCGCTTGTCTATTGAATGGCTGTATGCATAATGTTGTTTACATGTGGCAAGGTGTTACCAGCCATGAAGACTTGTGGAGTAAAAGTTTGGCAATGAGTTTAGGAGATTTCATGGGTTGCTTTGTGGTGGTAAGTATCTTTAAGATTTTTTTGAAAAGTTACAGTAAATTTTTCAAATAATCTGCAACGGAATTTAAATTAAAATAATCAGAGTTTTTGCTTTCTTGTCGTCGTTTTATATGCTTATGGAGGTAGAGGAGGAAGTGGTAGTACTAGCAGAGTTGTAATTGGTGCGCAGTCATATGCAACTACAAATCAGGTTACATCATTAATTACAGCACCAACAGGATTAAATGTTACTTTCCAAGAAAGTATAGAAAATCTAATACATAAAACCCTTTATGCTTTTGCGGAGGTAACAACTGCATTTGCGCAGTCCTCTGGAGACAATTTAATATATCTTATGAATATAGCTGGCGCAGTTGAGTTCAACAATCAAACGACTAAGTATTCATGGGCTTTCCACATAACTTTAAGTGATTCAAAATGATTCCCGGACTTCTTCAAATCTTATTTTTTCAAGGCCTTGGGGAAATCATCTCAAAACTGCTTCTCCCTTTCCTACCTGGCCCTGTAATCGGCCTGGTACTTTTGCTACTTTGGCTCAT
>CAIWKX010000232.1 GCA_903913315.1 uncultured Bacteroidota bacterium
GCAATTTGGATTTCTTTATAGCTTTATTAGTTAGAGGAATTATGAGTGTTGACATCAATTTTGTAGCAAAAAAGGAACTGTTTACTTTTCCTTTTGGTTATTATTTTAGAGCCGTTGGAGGAGCTCCGTTAGATAGAAGTGGAGGTAAAAATAATGTCGATGCCACAGCAGAAGTATTTGCTAAGCACGAAACATTCCGTCTGTCATTATCGCCGGAAGGCACTCGTAAAAAGGTAACAGAATTAAGAACTGGTTTTTATTATATCGCCCTTAAAGCAAATGTTCCTATAGTGCCAGTTGCTTTTGATTATGGTAAAAAAGAAGTTGTAATTGGAAATCCAGTAACAGCTACAGGTAATTATGAAGAAGATATGAAATTGATTCTTCCTTTATATAAGGGAGTAAAAGGTAAAATCCCTGAACGAGGATTTCAAGTTTAAAAATAGTAGGATGGATTATATAGAATTACATAAAGAGCACAAGGCGAATTCCCTTTTTGGAAGGTATATCACGTTAAAAGACATTGAGCCATTGTTGGAAAAGCTTCCCACAGAAATTATAGGTCTTTCTGTTTTAGGGAAACCGATTTATAAATATACTATTGGAACAGGAGCTACCAAAGTTTTTATGTGGTCGCAAATGCATGGTAACGAAAGTACAACCACAAAAGCTTTGTTTGATTTTTTCAATGTTCTACATTCAGAAGAAGAAATAGGAGGAAAGCTACTTTCAGAATTTACGTTTTGTTTTCTTCCAATGGTCAACCCCGATGGTGCCGAATTATATACCAGAGAAAATGCTAACAAAGTAGATTTGAATAGAGACTCTGTTGCTCTATCACAACCAGAAAGTCAATTGTTAAGAAAAGTCTTTGATGACTTTAACCCCCATTTTTGTTATAATCTTCATGATCAGCGTACTATTTTTGGTGCAGGCGATGCCGGAAATGTAGCGACAGTTTCTTTTCTGGCGCCATCATTTAATGAAAATCGGGATATAAATGAAGTTCGATCGAAAGCAATTAATGTGATTGTAGCGATGAATGAGGAGCTGCAAAAACACATTCCCAATCAAGTCGGACGATTTGATGATGGATTTAATATCAATTGTATTGGAGATAGGTTTACTTTTTTGAATGTTCCTACAATTTTATTTGAAGCCGGTCATTTTCAAGAGGATTATTACAGAGAATATACACGTAAGATGATTTTCATTGCATTAGTTTCGGGACTGAAACATATTTACGAAAACGATGTAGTTGACACCAAAAGCGCACTTTATTTACAAATTCCGCAAAATAAAGTCGTTTTTTATGATTTTATTTATAAAAATGTTAAGATAAATTATGATGGTAAAGAAAAAATAACGAATTTTGCTGCTCAATACAAGGAAGAACTTATTGATGAGAAAATCCAATTTAATGCTTATGTGGCTGAAATTGGGGAATTGAAGGGTAAATTTGGTCATTATCAATACAATGCGCACAAAATGTTGTATAACGATGAAAATGATGGAATTCCTAAAATAAATCAAAAAGCTAACTTTTATTTAGGAAAAGATATTAAATTTGTTAATGGAATTAAAAAGTAGCAAAACTTTATATATTTTAAACAAATTGTATTATTTTTAATTTTGTAAAGAACAACAACAAGCAACAACAATATAAAAATTATTAATTATGAGTAAATTCCGTTTAGACGAGATAGACCACCTGATTCTTGATATGTTAATAGACAACACAAGAATACCATTTACAGATATTGCAAAAAAACTATTAATTTCAGCAGGAACTGTACATGTTAGAGTGAAAAAAATGGAAGAAGCAGGTATTGTTACTGGTTCTTCATTGACTTTAGATTATGAAAAATTAGGTTATTCTTTTATAGCTTATGTTGGAGTTTTTCTTAATAATACGTCTCAAACAAAATTTGTATTAGAAAGAATAGATGAAATTCCATACGTAACTGTTGCTCATGTCACAACGGGTAAGTTTAATATTTTCTGTAAAATTCGTGCAAAAGACACTAAACATGCCAAAGATGTAATCTTTATGATTGATGATATTGAAGGAGTTTATAGAACAGAAACAATGATTTCTCTTGAAGAAAGCATCAATGACAAAAAACGATTAATGCATACTATTTTCAAAGATATTTAATTTTCGAATTAGAAAATGTTTTATATTTAAACCTCAAGTTTTTCGCTTGAGGTTTTTTTGTATCTTTAAATTTCAATTTAATTCTATGTATACACTTCCTAAAATTGAACGTTTCAATCAAAATGTTTTGTCTAAATACCATATTTACAATAGTGTATTTATCACCTTACCTTTTGATGCCATTGATAATACAGGAGTTTTATTACCTTTATTTTCTGAAGTTTGCGATTCCGGATACAAGAATAATCTAACCCCTATTGAAATTGTAAATTCTTTTTCGCAAAAGTATTTGGATAACGTTTCTGAAGAAGAAAAAATAAGTTTGATGTTTCGGTTTATTCAATATGTAGAACGTCAAATCGTACTTTTTGATGCTATTGAAGATGCCGCTTTCCCTGTAGTAAATAATATGGAGGGAAAAGGTTCGCTTCGTGATGTGGAAGAACTGGCCGATACCAAAGAATTGAAAGAAGAACTCACTACTTTTTTAAATGATTTCAAAGTAAGAACAGTATTAACAGCTCATCCAACACAATTCTATCCCGGTGCTGTGTTAGGAATCATTACCGATTTAACAGAAGCCATTCGCAATAATGATTTGAATAATATCAAAGAATTATTGGCGCAATTAGGAAAAACACCATTCATAAAAAAAGAAAAACCAACGCCTTTTGACGAAGCCGTGAGTTTGATTTGGTATTTAGAAAATGTGTTTTATCAAACATCGGGGGAAATGGTGCAATACATTCAAAAGAATATTTTTAAAGACACACCTATTTCCAATTCGATTATCAATCTAGGTTTTTGGCCAGGAGGAGATCGAGATGGAAACCCATTTGTAACGAGTGAAATAACATTGAAAGTAGCCGATAGATTACGTACTTCTATATTAAAATGCTACTATATGGATATTCGAAAACTGAAAAGAAAGCTCACCTTTTCAGGTATAGATGTTATTATCGCTGAATTGGAAAATAAATTATATCGTTCGGTATTCTATTCTTCAGGAGAAATTTTTATATCCTTACCGGAATTGAAAGATAAATTGAACCAAATAAAATCCATTTGTATTGAAAACCATCAATCTTTATATTTAGATGCTATTACTGATTTGATTAATAAAGTCAACTTATTTGGATTTCACTTTGCTTCTTTAGATATCCGTCAAAATAGTAAAATTCACAGTCATGTAATTAAAACTTTGTTTGATACTTTTAGTTCAGGTCATGAAGAATATACCAATTATTTTAAATCATCAGAGAAAGATCGATTAAAAATACTATCAATAACTTCAGGAAGTCTATTTCCAGAGATGTATGAGGATGAAATGACAAGACAAACCTTAGAATCCATAAGAGCCATAAATAAGATACAAGAAAATAATGGAGAGTTAGGAGCCAATCGCTATATCATTTCCAATACTGAAAGTGCACAAAATGTAATGGAAGCATTTACCTTATTCAAATTAAGCAACTGGAAAAAGCCAACAGTTGATATAGTGCCATTATTTGAATCTATTGAAGATTTGCATCATGCCGATATTATAATGGAACAATTATACACTAATAAGGAATATGCTGCTCATTTGAAAAATAGAGGCAATACTCAAACCATAATGCTTGGTTTTTCGGATGGAACCAAAGACGGCGGTTATTTAATGGCCAATTGGGGAATTTTTAAAGCAAAAGAAAACATCACTGCTATCTCTAGAGAATATGGAATCAAAGTGATTTTCTTTGACGGTCGTGGTGGACCGCCAGCTCGTGGTGGTGGAAAAACGCACAAATTTTATGCGTCGTTAGGTTCTACTATTGAAAACAATGAGATTCAATTGACTATTCAAGGACAAACCATCAGTAGTAATTTTGGAACTCCCGAATCGTGCCGTTATAATTTAGAAAATTTATTAAGTGCTGGAGTTTCCAATCAAATTTTCAATAAAGAAGAACCCAATTTAACTCCAGACGAAAAGAATATAATTGATGCATTAGCAC
>CAIWKX010000233.1 GCA_903913315.1 uncultured Bacteroidota bacterium
TAAAAAGTTTTGGACAAGAAGATAAAAAAAATGCAAACATATCGCTTCAATTCATCAAATTGATGAAAGAACAACGTTCTTCAATTGAAATAACGGCTCAATACAAACAAAAGAAAGTTTTCTTTCCTTGTAAAAAAATAGCACTATCCATTTATAAAGCTGAAAATGCAGACGATACATTAGGCGTAAAAATTGGATCGGTTATAACTAATGATGATGGAAAAGCTAGCTTTGATATACCAAAAAAATTTAATGCTTCAAGTACTTCTTTTACAGCTAAAATTGAAAAAAACAAAGCGTATGAAGTCAATAAAGAAACTATTTCTATCAAAGACGCTACAATTGAAGCTTCTATTGAAAAAACGGATAGCACATACAATATAAAAGCCCGTTTATTAGATGAGAACCACAATCCAATAGCCGACCAAGCTCTAGTTGTTGGTTTAAAAAGAACATTTGGAATACTTCAAATGGGAACAGGAGATGGCTATACAACTGATGCTGATGGTAGTATAATTGCCCCAATAGATAAAAATTTGACTGGTAAAAATGGTGTCTTAAATTTTCAAGTGATTTTGAAAGAAAATGACACTTATGGTACTGTAATTTCAAATTTATATACTAATTTTGGAATTACAGTTAAAGATAAATCGTCATTTGACAAAAGAACGATGTGGTCGCCTCCATCAAAAACTCCATTGTTTATATTGATTATTCCAAATATTATTTTGATTGGAATTTGGTCAATTTTAACAATGCTAATCATTAATTTATTCAAAATTTATAAATCTAAAAATTAATTACTTATGAAAAACTTAAAATTATTTTCAATTATTGGATTGTCAGCATTCTTATTGCTTTCGTTTACAGTTTTAGTCCAAAAAAAATGGGATGTGCCAGCTAAATACAAAAGCATGAAAAACCCAACCGATGCTAAAGACAAAGAAGGGGCTAATGAAGCAAAAGCTTTATATGCTAAACAATGTGTTTCTTGTCACGGAAAAAAAGGTCTTGGTGATGGGTCAAAAGCAGCAGATTTAAAAGGAGATGTTGGCGACTTCACAACGGCAGCATTCCAAAAACAAACGGATGGCGAAATTTTTTATAAAATGACAGAAGGTAAAGATGAAATGCCAGCTTTCAAGAAAAAAATAGCAACTGACGAAGATCGATGGCTTATAGTTAACTACTTAAGAACGTTGAAAAAATAATTATTAGAAAGGCTCAAAATTAAATTTTGAGCCTTTATTTTTAAGATTAATATCAAACATTTATAAGATATTTTCTACTTTAAAAGATAGTATAAGTATTTAATCGAATTTGAAGCTTTTTATGATGTAATATTATTTGTAAATAAATATATTTATAATCTAAAATAATATTACAATAATAGAATTATGAAAAAATATCATCATATAAAAAGTTATAAAAGAAAATCTATTTTCTTAAGGCTATTTATAATTGTATTATTTTTCTCTTTTCAAATTACAATTGGTCAAAGTTATAGAAACGCAAAAGCATACATAAATGACTTTGGTAAAAATGAATTATTCGTTAAAGAATCTTTAATGGAATATTCTACTGCTATAATTGACGCAAGTCCAGATGCTAGAGTACAAAACACTTTAGAAAGAATTTATACAAAACTAGAGGAGATTAACGTAAACCTTTTAAAAAATGATATTGGTATTGCAGGGGATACAAATTTGAGAGATTCATTTATCAAATTAAATAATAAAACAATAACTCTACTTAAAAACAAATCATTAAAACTAAACGATTATAAAGCTCAAAGCGGTTTAGGCTATTCCGATATTTATAAAAACTTTGCCTATAAAGAATCCGAAATATCCAAATATTATTCAGAAATTTTAAATTATGAAAGTTCAAAAAAAGAATTTGGATTAAAGTATAAAATTCTAATACGAAATTATAACAAAAAAAATGTTTTTGAGTATAATGCATATCAAAACCTTATTTTCTATAAATTAAATGTACTAGACGAAAAATTAACTCAACTATTTAAATATAGAAATACACAAGATGTAATTGAATGCACCAATTTCATGACAAGTTTAGCCGAGGAATCATTGATAAAAACCGATATTTATAAAAATGACTTCACTGATACTTCATTAAATGATATTAATATTGAATTTGTGAATTTTATGATTAAGCAAAATGAAACTCTTCTACCTTTATATCAGCAATATATAACTGTTTATGAAGATTTTCAAAAATTTAAAAATAAATTCTTAGAAGATAATAATTCCATAAAAGTTGAAGATTATAATAATGAAGTGAAGAGATATAATGACATAAAAAATATTTTTTTTAATAGTTTACATGAAAACCAATTAGAAAAAATTGAGTTATTAAAACGTTGGTATATAACAAATAGTAACTTCTTAAAAAACAATATTCAGTTTGAAGATTTGTATGAGAAGTTTAGCAATATTGATTAATCTTAACATTGATAAGTGTTATCTTTATATTTAAATCTCTCACAAATTAAAATTTGATGTAGTTTACCTTAATTACAACTCTTTTTATCGATTTTACATACTACATCTTTTTCTTTTAATTAAATTTATGATACAATAAATTTGTAATTCATTACAAATAATTAATGAAAAGCTTTAAAATGAAACTAAAATATTCAATATATGGTTTCGTCTATCTATTAGTTTTTCTGCAATCTGGGGAAATTCAATCTCAAAATTACAGAACACCTAAGGCTTATATGGATGATTTTGAAAAAAATGAATCCTATGTTAAAGAATCCTTGATAGAGTATTCTACATCTGTTCTCTATAATTATAAAGATTCGAGAACAAATTCTACATTAGAAAGAATATACAAAAAACTAGAGGCTATCAATACAAACCTAATAAAAAATGATATTGGTTATTTGGGAGACACGAGCTTAAGGGATGCTTTTTTAAAAATGAATAATAGTACAATTACGCAACTAAAAAACAAATCTTTAAGACTGAATGATATTGAAGATAAAAAATCATTAGATTTTTCGGAAATTATAAGATGCTTCGCAATAAGACACCAAGAGATTGTAAATTACTATTCAATAATTGTAGATTATTCTAATTGCAAACGTATTTTTAGCAAAAAAAACAAAATTGAAACAGATAGATATTTCAACAATAAAAACTTATTTGAATATGATGCACATCAAAGTCTAATTTTCTTTAAATTAAATGTTTTAGATGCTAAATTATGTGATCTATTATTGACTACTGATGCTGAAAATGTAAGTAAATGTATATTTTATTTAAATCAAGTTTGTGAGGAATCCAAAATACAAACAGAAAAATATAAAAAAATTTATATAGATCATTCATTAAACAATGCCAACATAGAATACATAACATTTCTAGTATATCAAAATGAAAAGCTGATTCCTTTATACAAAGATTATATACAAATAGTAAACAAATTAAACATTTTAAAAAAGAATTTAAATAATAAGAATGAAATTGAAATTGAAAATTATAACGAAGAAGTTCGATTATTAAATAGTAGTAAAAATACTTTTTTTGATAGTTATAATAGCATACAAATTCAAAAAAAAGAATTAATAGATAAATGGCAAAAACTAAAAAGTAACTTCTATAAAAAAAATTTATAATTTAAAACTTAATATAATTATTTTAACAATGAAATTTTATCGATAAACTCATCAAATAAATAAGTTGAATCATGTGGTCCTGGACTTGCCTCAGGATGGTATTGTACGGAAAAACAATCTTTTGATTTCATTCTCATTCCAGCGACCGTATTATCATTAATATGATAATGAGTAATTTCTAAATCTTCATGTTTCTCCAGTTCGTCTCTATTAACAGCAAAACCATGATTTTGAGAAGTTATTTCACCTCTACCAGTTAACAAATTCATTACAGGGTGATTAATCCCACGATGACCATTAAACATTTTATAAGTAGAAACTCCATTTGCCAAACCAATTATTTGATGTCCTAAACAAATTCCAAAAACTGGTTTTTCAGATAGAATCATTTGTTTTGCAGTTTCCTGAACTTCAATAAGTGGTTCAGGGTCACCTGGTCCATTTGATAAAAAAAATCCATCTGGATTGAATTCTTTTAACTCTTCAAAATTGGTGTTATATGGGGAAACTTTAATGTAACAATCTCGTTTAGCAAGATTTCTTAATATGTTCCGTTTAATTCCTAAATCTAATGCAGCAATTTTATACATTGCATTTTCATTTCCATAGAAATAAGGTTTACTTGTAGAAACTTTAGAAGCCAATTCTAAACCTTTCATGTTAGGAACATTTGCTAATTGCTTTTTAAGTTCTGTAATTGAAGTTCCATCTGTTGATATTACAGAATTTTGTGCTCCATTATCACGAATATAGCTAACAAGAGCTCTAGTATCTACATCTGAAATGCAAACTAAATTTTGTTTTTCAAAATAATCATAAAGATTACTTTCAGAATTTGGTCGAGAATGATTAAAACTGAAATTTTTACAAACCAATCCTGAAATCATTATTTTCTCAGATTCGACTTCATCAACATTCACGCCATAATTTCCAATATGTGGATTAGTAGCTACCATTATTTGTCCAAAATAAGAAGGATCTGTAAAGATTTCTTGGTAACCTGTCATTCCTGTATTGAAACAAACTTCTCCAAAGGTTGTGCCTGAAATTCCGATAGATTTTCCGTAAAAAATAGTTCCATCAGCAAGTAATAAAATGGCTTGTGGTCGTGTTGTGTATTTCATTTTGTGTTAGTAGTTGTATTGCAAATTTAGAATATTCTAGTTGAATAATAAAGCTGAATTATTAGAGTTTATAAACAATCCAACAGTTGTCATTTAGGCTTATCAATGGTGAAAATGGATGCCTCATAAGTCTATAAACATTAGCTTCTGATTCTTAAAGAATCCAAAATTAGCATTTAAACATAAAAAAAAGGATAAACTCAAAAGTTTATCCTTAATATTTATGAAATTGAATACATTATTCTGCTGATTCAGTAGTTTCTTCAGAAGAAGTTTCTGCATCTTCATTAGCTTTTGTTTCAGCTGCAGGAGTTTCAGTTTTTTTAGCTTTTCCACCACGACGGCTTTTAGCTTTTTTCTCCTCTTTTTTACCACCATTGTAAATTTCATTGAAATCTACTAACTCGATCATAGCCATATCAGCATTATCACCTAAACGGTTTCCAACTTTGATGATACGAGTGTATCCACCTGGACGATCACCAACTTTAGCAGCTACTTCTCTAAAAAGTTCAGTAACTCCATATTTGTTACGTAAGTAAGCGAAAACGATACGTCTGTTGTGAGTAGTATCTTCTTTTGATTTTGTTATAAGCGGCTCAACGAATTGTTTAAGTGCTTTTGCTTTAGCAACAGTTGTGTTAATACGTTTGTGCTCAATTAATGAACAAGCCATATTAGCTAACATAGATTTTCTATGTCCAGTCTGTCTGCTTAAGTGATTGAATTTTTTTCCGTGTCTCATTTTAAATGCTATTTAATTTGAATAAAGAAACTAGTCTTTATCTAATTTATATTTTGACAAATCCATTCCGAAAGTTAAATTTTTAACTGCAACTAGTTCGTCTAATTCTGTTAAAGATTTTTTACCGAAGTTACGGAACTTCATTAAGTCGTGTTTGTTAAAAGAGACAAGGTCTCCTAATGTATCCACTTCAGCTGCTTTTAAGCAATTTAATGCTCTAACAGATAAATCCATGTCGACAAGTTTAGTTTTAAGCAATTGTCTCATATGTAATGACTCTTCATCATAAGAATCTGTTTGAGCGATTTCATCTGCCTCAAGAGTGATTCTCTCATCTGAAAATAACATAAAGTGGTGAATTAATACTTTTGCAGCTTCTGTAAGAGCATCTTTTGGATTAATAGAACCATCAGTTTTAATTTCAAAAACTAATTTTTCATAATCTGTCTTTTGCTCAACACGGAAATTTTCGATAGTATATTTCACGTTTTTAACTGGAGTAAAGATAGAATCTGTAAAGATCGTACCAATCGCAGCATTTTGCTTTTTGTTTTCTTCTGCAGGAACGTATCCTCTACCTTTTTCGATCGTTAATTCCATATTAAAATTAACTTTCGGATCAAGATTACAGATAACTAATTCTGGATTCAAAACTTGAAAACCAGAAATAAATTTTTGAAAATCACCAGCTGTAATTTGCTCTTTACCAGTTATAGATATAGTTACTGATTCGTTATCAATGTCATCTATTTGACGTTTAAACCGAACTTGTTTAAGACTAAGGATAATTTCAGTAACATCTTCAACAACTCCTGAAATAGTAGAAAACTCATGCTCTACACCATCTATTCTTGTTGATGTAATAGCATAACCTTCTAAAGCAGAAAGCAAAACTCTTCTAAGTGCATTACCAACAGTTAATCCGTAACCAGGTTCCAAAGGTCTGAACTCAAACTTACCTTCAAAATCGGTTGAATCGATCATGATAACTTTATCGGGCTTTTGAAAATTAAATATTGCCATAATTTAGACTACTGTCAATTATTATTTGTTGTACAACTCTACGATTAACTGTTCTTTAATGTTTTCTGGAATTTGCAATCTAGCAGGTACAGAAACAAATGTACCCTGTTTAGTATCGTTGTTCCAAGTAATCCATTCATACACATGACTGGAATTAGATAATGAACGTTCGATAGACTCTAAAGATTTAGATTTTTCACGAACTGCTACTACATCACCTGGTTTCAAGTGGTAAGATGGTATGTTTACTAATTCACCATTAACAGTAATGTGACGGTGAGAAACTATTTGTCTAGCTGCTCTTCTAGAAGAAGCGATACCCATTCTAAAAACAACATTGTCTAAACGAGCTTCACATAATTGCAAAAGAATTTCACCAGTTACACCTTTAGAAGCAGCTGCTTTTTCGTATAAGTTTCTAAATTGCTTTTCTAAAATTCCATAAGAATATTTAGCTTTCTGCTTTTCCATTAATTGGACAGCATATTCAGATTTTTTACCTCTTTTTTTAGCCATCCCGTGTTGTCCAGGAGGATAATTCCTTTTTTCGAACGCTTTATCAGCTCCGAAAATTGCTTCGCCAAATTTACGAGCGATTTTTGTACTTGGACCAGTATATCTTGCCATTTTAAAATTGTTTTGAGATAGAGATTATGAATTCAGGTCAATAAATCCTTCGATAATCTTAGTTCTTCCTCTATTTATACTATAATTATACTCTACGTCTTTTAGGAGGACGACATCCGTTATGAGGCATTGGAGTAACATCAATAATTTCTGTTACTTCAATTCCACTATTATGTAAAGATCTGATTGCAGATTCTCTCCCGTTACCAGGACCTTTTACATAAACTTTTACTTTTTTCAAACCAGCTTCTAATGCTACTTTACCACAATCTTCGGCCGCCATCTGAGCTGCATATGGAGTGTTCTTTTTAGAACCTCTAAAGCCCATTTTTCCTGCAGAAGACCAAGATATAACTTCACCTTTCTTATTCGTTAAAGAAATAATGATATTATTAAAGGTAGCACTAATATGAGCTTCGCCTGTAGATTCAATAATAACCTTACGTTTTTTTGTACTTGCTTTAGCCATACTACTTACTATTTAGTTGCTTTCTTCTTGTTAGCAACAGTTTTTCTCTTACCTTTTCTTGTTCTAGAATTGTTTTTGGTTCTTTGTCCTCTTAATGGAAGACCAGATCTATGACGAATTCCTCTGTAACATCCGATATCCATTAAACGTTTAATGTTTAATGAAGTTTCTGAACGAAGTTCTCCTTCAATTTTGTAAAATGAAACTGCTTCACGAATTGCTCCGATTTGATCATCATTCCAATCTTGAACTTTAATGTCTTGGCTAACTTGAGCTTTATCTAAAATCTCAATAGCTCTACTTTTTCCTATTCCGAAGATATAGGTAAGTGCTATAACACCTCTTTTATTTTTAGGTACATCTACCCCTGCTATTCTTGCCATAATTATCCTTGTCTTTGTTTAAATCTAGGATTCTTTTTGTTAATAACGTATAATCTTCCTTTTCTACGCACAATTTTACATTCTGCGCTTCTCTTTTTAACTGATGTTCTTACTTTCATTTTTAATAACTTTAGTATCTGTAAGTGATTCTTGCTTTTGACAAATCGTATGGGCTCATTTCTAATTTTACTTTGTCACCAGGTAATAACTTAATATAATGCATACGCATTTTACCAGAAATGTGAGCTATAACAATATGTCCATTTTCTAATTCTACACGGAACATTGCATTTGATAATGCTTCTATAATAGATCCGTCTTGTTCTATTGCTGATTGTTTTGCCATAAAATTAAGCTACTGCTTTTCTATTTTTACCGCTTTTCATCAATCCATCATAATGTTTATTCAATAAATAAGAATTTATTTGTTGGATAGTATCGATTGCAACTCCAACCATAATGATTAAAGAAGTTCCTCCATAGAACATTGCCCATGATTGTTGTACATCTAAACTTACTACAATCGCCGGGAACACAGCTATTAAAGCTAAGAATAAAGCACCTGGAAAGGTAATTAAAGACATAATTTTATCTAAAAAATCTCCAGTATCAACTCCTGGTTTAACACCCGGAATAAAACCACCGCTTCTTTTTAAATCATCTGCCATTTTATTTGTTGGAACTGTAATTGCTGTATAAAAGAATGTAAATATAATAATCAATAGTCCAAAAACCAGATTATACCAAATTCCAAACATATTGCTAAATGCACCAGCTATAGATTGAGAAGCTTCAGATTGAGATAATCTAGCTAAAGCAGCAGGAATAAACATGATTGCTTGTGCAAATATAATTGGCATTACACCAGCTGCATTTAACTTAAGAGGAATCCATTGTCTATTTCCACCCATCATATCTTCTTCAAAATCACCCGATGTTGTTCTACGAGCATATTGAACAGGTATTTTTCTTATTGCCATTACTAATAATACACAAGCGATGATAACTAGCATCCAAACAATAATTTCAAAAACTAAAATCATCAAACCACCATTATTATTGGTAACTCTTGAAGTAAATTCTTGGATTAAAGCCTGTGGTAATCTAGCTAAAATTCCCACCATGATTAATAGAGAAATCCCATTTCCAATACCTTTATCAGTAATCTTTTCTCCTAACCACATAGCAAAAATAGTACCTGTTGTCAAAATCAAAACTGAAGAAAACAAGAAAGAAAACGAATCAAATCCTAGCAAAAAAGCATCATGAGGAATAGTTTGTCTAAGGTTATAGATATAACCTGGACCTTGAAGTAAGGTAATTCCGATTGTCAACCAACGTGTAATTTGGTTTAACTTGTTTCTACCACTTTCACCATCCTTTTGTAATTTTTGCAAATAAGGAATTGCAATTCCCATTAATTGAACAACAATTGAAGCAGAAATGTAAGGCATGATACCCAAAGCAAAAACAGATGCTTTTGAAAATGCACCACCAGTAAACATATCAAGAATTGAACCAATTCCTTTATTAGTTTGACCAGCAAGTCCTCCCAACTGAGTTGCATCAATACCTGGAAGTGTTACGTGAGCACCAAATCTGTAAACCAATAATAAACCAAGGGTAAACAAGATTCTGTTTTTCAACTCTTCTATTTTCCAAACATTCTTAAACGATTCAATAAAATTCTTCATAGGGTCAGAATATTATAATGTTACTACTTCACCACCAGCAGCTTCAATAGCAGCTTTTGCAGTAGCAGTAAATTTGTGAGCAGATACTTTTAATTTTGCCTTAAGTTCACCTCTACCTAAAATCTTAACTAATTCTGATTTGGTAGCCAAACGATTTTCAACTAATACCGAAAAATCTACAGTATCAGTTATAATTCCGTTATCAACTAAAGCTTGAAGAGTGTCAAGATTTACACCTTGATGCTCAATTCTGTTAACGTTCGTGAAACCAAACTTAGGCACACGTCTTTGAAGTGGCATTTGCCCTCCTTCAAAACCAATTTTCTTAGAATAACCAGAACGAGATTTTGCTCCTTTGTGGCCTCTTGCAGAAGTACCACCTTTACCAGAACCTTCTCCTCTACCTAATCTTTTGTTTTGATTGTGCGTAGAACCTTCAGCAGGTTGTAAGTTACTTAAATTCATAACTATAATTGTTATTTAACTTCCTCTACGGAAACTAAGTGTTTAACTTTATTTATCATTCCAAGGATAGTTGGATTTGAATCATGCTCCACAACTTGTCCCATTTTACGAAGACCTAAAGCTTCTAAACCTCTTTTTTGAGTAAGTGGACAATTGATTTTGCTTCTAACTTGTTTTACTAATACTTTAGCCATAATTTCCTTGAATTAACCTTTAAAAACTTTCTCTAAAGAAACTCCCCTCTGTTTTGCAACAGTAAGAGCGCTTCTCATTTGTAGTAATGCATCAAAAGTTGCTTTAACCACGTTATGTGGATTAGAAGAACCTTGAGATTTTGATAATACATCGTGAATACCAACTGATTCAAGAACTGAACGAACAGCACCACCAGCAATAACTCCTGTACCATGAGATGCAGGCATTAAGAATACACGCGCACCACCAAATTTACCTTTTTGTTCGTGAGGAACAGATTGTCCACTTAAAGGAATTCTCACAAGATTTTTCTTAGCATCTTCTACTGCTTTCGCAATTGCTTCAGACACGTCTTTAGATTTTCCTAATCCATGACCAACCACTCCGTTTTCATCACCTACAACAACAATTGCAGAAAAGCCAAAAGCTCTACCTCCTTTTGTTACTTTGGTAACACGATTTACACTTACCAAACGATCTTTTAATTCAAGACCACTTGGTTTTACTAATTCTACATTTTTGTATTTAGACATAATATATTAGAATTTAAGTCCAGCGGCTCTTGCGCCTTCTGCTAATGATTTAATACGACCGTGATATAAATAACCTCCTCTATCGAAAGTTACTGTATCTATACCAGCTTTTAACGCTTTTTCAGCAACAAGTTTTCCAACTGTAGTTGCAACTTCAACACTAGTACCTTTAATATCCGCTCCTTTATCTCTAGATGAAGCAGCTAATAAAGTAACACCATTTACATCATCAATTAGCTGTGCGTAGATTTCTTTATTACTTCTGAATACAGAAAGCCTTGGTCTAGCAGCAGTACCGCTAACAATCTTTCTTATTCTATACTGGATTCTCTGTCTTCTTTCAGATTTTGTTAATGACATGATCTTAATTTTTAAGCTGATTTACCTGCTTTTCTTCTTAATACTTCACCTACAAACTTGATACCTTTTCCTTTATATGGTTCAGGACGACGGAAATTTCTAATTTTCGCTGTAATTGCACCTAAAAGTTGTTTATCATAAGATGTAAGTTTTACGATAGGGTTTTTACCTTTTTCAGAAATAGTTTCTAAAGTAACTTCTTTAGCAACTTCTAAAACGATATTATGAGAAAAACCTAAAGCTAAATCAAGTTTTTGACCTTGATTTGAAGCTCTATATCCCACACCTACAAGCTCTAATTCTTTAGTAAAACCAGTTGATACTCCAATAATCATATTGTTGATTAATGATCTGTATAAACCATGTTTAGCTCTATGATCTTTGTGGTCAGATGATCTTTCCACAGTTATTTGACCTTCTTCTAACTTAACAGTAACGTCCGAAAACTCCTGAGTAAGTTGACCTAATTTTCCTTTTACTGTAACCAATCCATCAGTAACTTCTACAGTTACACCAGCTGGAACTACAATTGGATTTTTTCCTATTCTTGACATTGTCGCTTAGCTTTAAATTAGTATACGTAACAAATTACTTCTCCACCAACATTCAATTGCTTAGCTTGTTTCCCCGTCATCAATCCTTTTGATGTAGAAACAATAGCAATACCTAAACCATTTAAGATTCTTGGCAATTTAGAAGCACCTGCGTACTTACGTAAACCAGGTTTACTAATTCTTTGGATGTCTTTAATTACTGCTTCTTTAGTATCTTTATCATACTTCAAAGCGATTTTGATTGAACCCTGAACAGAGTTGTCTTCAAATTTGTAGCTTAAGATATATCCTTGATCGAATAAAATCTTTGTGATTTCTTTTTTAAGATTAGATGCCGGAATCTCAACCACTTTGTGGTTAGCTCTCACCGCATTTCTAACTCTCGTAAGATAATCTGCAATTGGATCTGTATACATATTTATAAAATTTCGGAAACGGTTTTCAGAAGAACTATTCCTCTGAACCTGAAACCATTAAACTCATTCTTTAAAGCAGATAATCGTACGTTACCGGCAAAAAGCTGGCAAATGTACAATTATCTGCTCAAATAAACTAACTACCAGCTAGCTTTTTTTACTCCTGGAATTAATCCTTGGTTAGCCATCTCACGGAATGTTACACGTGAAAGACCGAATTGACGCATATAACCTCTTGGTCTACCAGTTAATTTACAACGATTGTGTAAACGAACAGGTGAAGCATTTTTTGGTAATTTTTGTAATCCTTCATAGTCTCCTGCTTCCAATAAAGCTTTTCTCTTTTCAGCGTATTTAGCTACCGTTTTTTCTCTCTTAACCTCACGGGCTTTCATTGATTCTTTAGCCATATCTTAATTCTTTTTAAAAGGTAAACCTAATTCTGCTAATAATGATTTCGCTTCTTTGTCAGTTTGTGCAGAAGTTACAAAAGTAATATCCATACCTGAAATTTTGTTTACTTTATCAATATCAATTTCTGGGAAAATGATTTGTTCCAAAACTCCAAGATTATAATTACCTCTTCCATCAAATCCTGTAGCTTTAATTCCACTAAAATCTCTTACACGTGGTAAAGCAGAAGTAATAAGTCTATCTAAAAACTCATACATTTTCTCGCCACGTAAAGTTACTTTAGCACCAATAGGCATTCCTTTTCTTAATTTGAATGACGCTACGTCTTTTTTCGAAATTGTAGCTAACGCTTTTTGACCAGTAATTTTAGTTAATTCGTCTACTGCATAGTCAACTAACTTTTTATCTGATACAGCTGCACCAACTCCACGGCTAATAACAATTTTTTCAAGTTTAGGAACTTGCATTACGTTTTTATAACCGAACTCTTCTTTAAGTGCAGAGATTACTCTACTCTTATATTCTTCTTTTAGTCTAGGGATATATGCCATAACTATAATACCTGATTTGATTTTTTAGAAAATCTCACTTTCTTATCTCCTTCTACTCTTGTTCCTGTTTTTGTAGCTTCTTTAGATTTTGGATCTATCAAAGATAAATTAGAAATATGAATAGGAGCTTCTTTCTTAACGATTCCTCCTTGAGGGTTTTTCGCACTTGGTTTCGTGTGTTTTGAAACCATTTTTGCGCCTTCAACAATCGCTTTATTTTTCTCACGATCAACTTTAACAACTTTACCTTCTGTACCTTTATGGTCTCCAGAAATAACTCTTACTAAGTCGCCTGATTTTATTTTTAACTTTGTCATCATTAATCGAATTAAAGCACTTCAGGTGCTAATGATACAATTTTCATGAATTGTTTTTCACGAAGTTCTCTGGCAACCGGACCAAAAACACGAGTTCCTCTCATTTCTCCAGCAGCATTTAACAATACACATGCGTTATCATCAAATCTGATATAAGATCCATCAGCTCTTCTCACTTCTTTTTTGGTACGTACAACAACTGCAGTTGAAACAGCACCTTTTTTTACGTTTCCGTTTGGTGTTGCATCTTTAATAGACACTACAATTTTATCTCCAACAGAGGCATAACGTCTTTTCGTTCCTCCTAAAACACGGATGGTCAAAACTTCTTTTGCTCCTGTGTTATCTGCTACTTTTAATCTAGATTCCTGTTGTACCATAACTATTTCGCTCTTTCAATGATTTCAACTAATCTCCAACATTTAGACTTAGATAAAGGTCTTGTTTCCATGATCTTTACTGTATCACCAATGTTACAGTCATTTGTTTCGTCGTGCGCAACATATTTCTTAGTTTTTAACACAAACTTACCATACATTGGATGTTTTACTCTTCTTGTTTCAGAAACAACAATAGATTTCTCCATTTTATTGCTAGTAACCACACCAATTCTTTCTTTTCTTAAATTTCTTTTATCTTCCATCTTTCAGCAGATTACAATTCTCTTTTGCTTAGTTCAGTTGCCAATCTAGCTACCGCTCTCCTCATTGTTCTAATTTGAAGTGGGTTTTGAATTGGTGAAATAGCGTGAGCGGTTTTTAATTCAGCATATGTTTTTTTAACTTCACTAAGTTTAACTTGTAACTCAGCTGTAGACAGACTAATAATTTCTGATTGTTTCATAATTATAATATAATATTATGCTTCGAAATCTCTAGCAACAACAAACTTAGTTTTAACTGGAAGCTTTTGAGCTGCTAGACGTAACGCCTCTTTTGCAACGGCTAAAGGTACTCCTCCAACTTCAAACATAATTTTTCCGGGTTTAACAACAGCAGCCCAATATTCAACTGCACCTTTACCTTTACCCATACGCACCTCAAGAGGTTTCTTTGTTATAGGTTTGTCTGGAAATATGTTAATCCAAAGTTGTCCTTCTCTTTTCATGTAACGAGTTGCAGCAATACGTGCAGCTTCAATTTGACGTGAAGTTAAAAACATACCTTTTTCATGTACAGATTTAATACCAAACATTCCACTTGAAAGCATGTGTCCTCTTTGAGAAACACCTTTCATTCTACCTTTTTGTACCTTACGGTATTTTGTTCTTTTAGGCTGTAACATTTTTCTTTAATTTAAAAAATTACTTTCTTTTACGTGCGTCTGGTTTACCACCTTTGTTAAAGGGTTTTCTATCTCCTCTTGGAGAATCACCACCTTTTCCACCAGAAGCTTGTTTTTTATCCATTCCCACTAGTGGAGATAAATCACGTTTTCCGTAAACCTCACCTTTCATGATCCATACCTTGATACCCATTCTACCATAAGTAGTATGAGCTTCTCCAAGCGCATAATCAATATCAGCTCTGAAAGTTGACAAAGGAATTCTTCCTTCTTTAAAACCTTCTGAACGCGCCATTTCAGCACCATTCAAACGACCAGAAATCAAAACTTTAATACCTTCTGCATTCATACGCATTGCTGCTGCAATAGCCATTTTAATAGCTCTTCTGTACGAAATACGGCTTTCTATTTGACGAGCAATACTTGTTGCAACTAAATAAGCATCTAACTCAGGTCTTTTAATTTCAAAGATGTTTATTTGAACTTCTTTGTCAGTAATTTTCTTAAGTTCTTCTTTTAACTTGTCTACCTCTTGCCCACCTTTCCCAATAATAATACCAGGTCTAGCAGTAGTGATAGTAACGGTTACAAGTTTTAAAGTTCTCTCGATGATTACTTTTGATACACTAGCTTTTGATAAACGAGCATGAATATACTTTCTGATTTTATAATCCTCAGCAATTTTATCACCGTAATCATTTCCACCATACCAGTTTGAATCCCATCCTCTGATGATACCAAGTCTGTTTCCTATTGGATTTGTCTTTTGTCCCATCTTAATTAATTGCTTTGTGTGTTATCATTAGCCCCTAACACGATTGTTACGTGGTTTGAACGTTTTCTAATTCTATGTGCTCTTCCTTGCGGGGCTGGGCGAAGTCTTTTCAACATCATTCCACCATCTACACGGATTTCTTTTATAAATAAGCCTGCTTCCGAAACATTTCCTTCAGCATTTTTCTGTTCCCAATTGTTAATTGCAGATAATACTAATTTCTCTAATTTTCTTGAAGCTTCTTTTGAGCTAAATCTTAATATATTTAAAGCTCTCTCCACTTTCTGACCTCTTACCAAGTCTGCTACTAAGCGCATTTTTCTAGGTGAAGTAGGGCAGTTATTCAATTTTGCAAAAGCTATAGACTTGTTAGCCTCTTTTCTTGCATCTGCTGTTTCTCTTTTACGAACTCCCATTGCTTCTTATTTTTTACCTTTATTTTTTGCTCCAGCATGACCTCTAAATGATCTTGTTGGTGAAAACTCTCCTAATTTATGTCCTACCATGTTCTCAGTTACATAAACCGGAACAAATTGACGACCATTATGTACTGCGATAGTTTGTCCTACGAAATCTGGCGTAATCATTGAAGCTCTAGACCATGTCTTAACAACTCCTTTATTACCTCCAGCTATATTTTCTTGAACTTTTTTATCTAATTTGTAGTGTACAAAAGGTCCTTTTTTTAATGAACGTGCCATGTCTATCTAATTATTTCTTTCTGCGTTCAACAATATACTTATTACTCGGGTTAACTTTAGAACGAGTTCTATAACCTTTAGCAGGAAGACCTTTTCTAGAACGTGGGTGACCACCAGAAGAACGTCCTTCACCACCTCCCATAGGGTGATCAACTGGATTCATCGCTACAGGTCTTGTTCTTGGCCTTCTTCCTAACCATCTAGTTCTACCTGCTTTACCAGATACAATTAATTGATGATCGGAATTAGATACCGCTCCAATTGTTGCTGAACAAGTTAACAAGATTAATCTAGTTTCACCTGAAGGCATTTTAATTGTAGCATACTTACCATCTCTTGCCATTAACTGAGCAAAAGTACCTGCACTTCTAGCAATTGTAGCACCTTGACCAGGACGTAATTCAATACATGAAATTACAGTACCTAAAGGAATTTTACTTAATGGTAAAGTATTCCCGATTTCAGGAGCTGCACCCTCACCAGAAACAACAGTTTGTCCAACTTGTAAACCATTTTGAGCAACGATATACGTTTTCTCTCCATCGGCATACCATAATAATGCTATAAAAGCAGTTCTATTTGGATCATACTCAATAGACTTCACTATAGCTGGAACTCCAACTTTAAATCTTTTGAAATCTATGATACGATATCTTTGTTTGTGACCACCGCCTGTATAACGCATGGTCATTTTTCCTTGACTATTTCTACCTCCTGAGTTTTTTATCGGTGCGATCAATGATCTCTCCGGCTTATCAGTCGTAATGGCGTCAAAACCATTAACAACTCTAAAACGCTGACCCGGGGTAATAGGTTTTAATTTTCTTACTGACATCTTAATTTATTAGATATTGTTGTAAAAATCTATTGTTTCTCCTTCTTGTACTTGCACAATTGCTTTTTTATAAGCATTTGACTTTCCACTTATCAAACCACTTTTAGTGTATTTAGTAGTTCTATCTGGCCTAACATTCATTGTATTAACACTTACAACTGATACTCCATAAGTTGCTTCAACAGCTTTCTTAATTTGTACTTTATTTGCTTTTTTGTCTACAACGAAACCAAAACGATTGAAAACCTCACCATCTTTGGTGATTTTTTCTGTAATAATAGGTTTAACTATGATACTCATGGCTTGTTATTTGCTTAAATTATCTTCAATTCCTTCTAAAGAACCTTCTAATAAGACCAAGTTGTTTGCGTTTAAAATCGCATAAGTACTTATTTCTGAATTAGTTACCACACTAGAGGCCTTTAAATTGCGTGACGACAAATATACATTTTTATTTGAATCACCCAACACAAATAAAGATTTTTTATTTTCTAAGCCTAAAGCACTTAAAACTGATAAAAAGTTTTTTGTGTTTGGTGTATCGAAAGTAAAATCTTCAACAACTAAAATATTAGATTCTTTTGCTTTTAAAGAGAAAGCAGATCTTCTTGCTAAACGCTTTAAACTTTTGTTCAATTTAAAAGAATAACTTCTTGGTCTTGGACCAAAAACAGTACCTCCTCCTTTGAACAAAGGATTTTTTGCACTACCAGCACGAGCTGTTCCAGTACCTTTTTGCTTTTTAATTTTACGAGTACTACCGGCAACTTCAGCTCTTTCCTTAGCTTTATGAGTTCCTTGTCTTTGATTTGCCAAGTATTGCTTAACATCAAGATATACTGCGTGTTTATTTGGTTCTATACCGAATACTGAATCAGAAAGTTGAACTTTTCTTCCAGTATCTTTTCCTTTGATATCTAAAACTTTTACTTCCATTACTTCTGAATGATTACATAAGAGTTTTTGCATCCAGGAATAGCTCCTTTAACAACAAGTAGATTCTTTTCAGCAACCACTTTCAAAACTCTAAGATTTTGTACTTTAACATTATCACCACCCATTCTTCCTGCCATACGCATCCCTTTGAATACACGTGATGGATAAGACGATGCTCCTACTGATCCAGGCGCTCTCAAACGATTGTGTTGACCGTGTGTTGCTTGTCCAACACCACCAAAACCGTGACGTTTAACAACACCTTGAAAACCTTTCCCTTTTGATACACCTTGCACATCAACAAATTCTCCTTCAGTAAAAACATCAACTGTGATGCTATCACCAAGATTAAATTTACCTTCAAAACTTTGGAATTCAACGACTTTCTTTTTAGCAGAAGTACCAGCTTTTTTAAAGTGACCTAAATCAGCTTTAGTGGCGTGTTTTTCTGTTTTGTCATCGAAACCAAGTTGTAAGGCTTTATACCCGTCAACCTCAATGGTTCTGACTTGGGTAACGACACAAGGTCCAGCTTCGATTACAGTACAAGGAATATTTTTCCCGTTTTCATCGAATAAGCTAGTCATGCCGATTTTTCTTCCAATTAACCCAGACATATTAAACTATTTATTAATTATTAATTCTCTTTTGATTTTTAAAGAAGAAAGTTTTAAAATATTTTTCAAAACCCTAATACTTAAATCTTAATTTGTTTAAAGTAAATTAAACTTTGATTTCTACTTCAACACCACTTGGCAACTCTAATTTCATTAGAGCATCAATAGTTTTTGAAGATGAACTGTAAATGTCAATTAGTCTTTTGTAAGACATAACTTCAAATTGTTCTCTTGATTTTTTATTAACGTGTGGAGAACGTAATACAGTAAATATTTTTTTGTGAGTTGGCAACGGAATAGGACCAGTTACAACAGCACCTGTACTTTTTACAGTTTTTACAATCTTTTCAGCAGATTTATCTACCAACATGTGATCGTAAGATTTTAATTTTATTCTAATTTTTTGACTCATCTTGATAAAAATTATGCGTTTCCTTTTGCTTTTTTAATAACTGCTTCAGATATATTTGAAGGTGTTTCTGCATAGTGAGAAAATTCCATTGTAGATGTTGCTCTACCTGACGAAAGTGTTCTTAATGTAGTTACATAACCAAACATTTCTGATAATGGAACGTCAGCTTTAATAGTTTTAGCTCCATTTCTGTCTCCCATGTCGTTTACTTGACCTCTACGACGGTTAATATCACCAACGATATCTCCCATGTTTTCTTCTGGTGTTATAACCTCCATTTTCATGATTGGTTCCAAAATGATAGCTCCAGCAGCTTTAGCTACTTCTCTATACCCCATTCTTGCCGCTAATTCAAAAGAAAGAGCATCTGAATCAACTGGGTGAAAAGATCCGTCTGTTAAAGTAACTTTCAAACTATCTACTTGATAACCTGCTAATGGACCTGTTTTCATAGCTTCACGGAAACCTTTTTCTACAGATGGAATATATTCTTTAGGAACGTTACCACCTTTTACAGCGTTAATGAATTGCAATCCTACTGGAACTCTTCCATCAACTTCATCTGCTGGTTCAAGTGTAAATACGATATCACCAAATTTACCACGACCTCCAGATTGTTTTTTATATGTTTCTCTATGTTGAGCTGATTTAGTAAAAGCTTCTTTGTATTCAACTTGAGGTTCACCTTGATTAACTTCAACTTTGAATTCTCGTTTCATTCTATCAACAAGAATATCTAAGTGTAATTCACCCATTCCAGAAATAATAGTTTGACCTGAAGCTTCATCAGTTCTAACAGTAAATGTTGGATCCTCTTCAGCCAATTTTGCTAAAGCCATACCCATTTTATCAACATCAGCTTTAGTTTTTGGCTCAATAGCGATACCAATTACTGGCGCTGGAAATTTCATTGACTCAAGAATAATTGGATGTTTTTCATCACACATTGTATCTCCAGTCTTGATATCTTTAAATCCAACTGCCGCTCCAATATCTCCAGCTTCGATATAATCGATTGGATTTTGTTTGTTAGCATGCATTTGGTAAATACGAGAAATTCTTTCTTTGTTACCTGAACGAGTGTTCAAGATATACGAACCAGCATCTAAACGACCTGAATAAGCACGGAAGAAAGCCAAACGACCAACATAAGGGTCAGTAGCAATTTTAAATGCCAAAGCCGCGAACGGTTCTTTTACATCAGGACGACGTAATATTTTAGTTTGATCTTCTTCTAATAAATCTGCATCGTCAGGATGAATTCCTTCAATACCTTCTTTATCTAAAGGAGATGGCAAATATTTACAAACAGCATCTAACATGAATTGAACCCCTTTGTTTTTAAAAGAAGAACCAGCAATCATAGGAATGATAGCCATGTCAATTGTTGCAGCTCTTAATGCTTTATTAATCTCATCCTCTGTAATAGACTCTGGATCTTCCATATATTTATCAAGCAAATTCTCATCGTAATCAGCTACTGCCTCAATAAGAATATCTCTATATTCTTTAACCTCTGCAATCATATCAGCAGGGATTTCAACAATATCAAAAGTTGCTCCTTGAGTAGCATCATGCCATACAATAGCTTGATTTTTAACTAAATCTACAACACCTCTAAAATCATTTTCCTCACCAATTGGCAAAGTGATTGCAACAGCGTTAGACTTTAACATATCTCTAACTTGTTGACAAACCATTAAGAAGTTAGAACCTTGACGGTCCATTTTGTTCACGAACCCCATACGTGGAACTCTATATTGATCTGCAAGTCTCCAGTTAGTTTCAGATTGTGGCTCAACACCATCAACTGCACTAAACAAGAAAACTAATCCATCAAGCACACGTAAAGAACGATTTACTTCTACAGTAAAGTCAACGTGTCCTGGGGTATCAATAATGTTAAAGTGATAATCTTCTGAAGTCGGTAAAGGTTTACCTTGTTCTGTTGGGAAACTCCATTCACAAGTTGTAGCAGCAGAAGTAATTGTGATACCTCTTTCTTGCTCTTGTGCCATCCAGTCCATTGTTGCAGCACCATCATGCACTTCACCAATTTTGTGCGATTTTCCAGTATAAAATAATATACGCTCTGTAGTAGTAGTCTTTCCAGCGTCAATATGCGCTGCTATACCAATATTTCTTGTGAATTTTAAATCTCTAGCCATTTCTTAATGAATTAAAATCTAAAATGTGAGAATGCTTTGTTTGCTTCAGCCATTTTGTGAGTATCCATTCTCTTTTTAACAGCAGCACCTTCTTCTTTAGCAGCAGCTAAAATTTCAGAAGCAAGTTTTTGAGCCATAGATTTCTCATTTCTTCTACGTGCATAAAGAAGCATCCACTTCATTGCCATAGAAATTTTACGGTCTGGTCTGATTTGCATTGGAATTTGAAATGTAGCTCCACCTACTCTACGACTACGTACTTCCACGTGAGGCATAACGTTAGTTAAAGCGTCTTTCCAAACTTCTAATGATGATTTTTCATCATTATTCTTTTTAGCTTCTACGATATCCATTGCATCATAAAAAACTTTAAAAGCTGTAGATTTTTTACCATCCCACATTAAGTTGTTTACAAAACGTGTTACTAACTGATCGTTAAATTTTGGATCTGGTAAAAGAGGTCTTTTCTTTGCTGCTCTTTTTCTCATGTCTTTTCTTTTTGAGTTTTAAAAATTACTTTTTCGCCTCTTTTGGACGTTTTGCACCATACTTAGATCTACGTTGCGTTCTTCCTGCTACACCTGAGGTATCAAGCGCACCACGAACGATGTGGTATCTAACTCCTGGTAAATCTTTTACTCTTCCGCCTCGCACTAATACTATCGAGTGCTCCTGTAAATTGTGTCCTTCACCTGGGATGTAAGCATTCACTTCATTTCCATTAGTCAAACGTACACGCGCAACTTTACGCATTGCAGAGTTTGGTTTTTTTGGAGTAGTAGTGTAAACACGCGTACAAACACCTCTTCGTTGAGGACAAGAATCTAAAGCAACCGATTTACTCTTCTTAGTGATTTGAGTTCTTCCTGTTCTTACTAATTGTTGAATAGTTGGCATAATTAAATACTAAAAATTACTTGTTTATAAAATTCCCGCTTTTTACGGGGTTGCAAATGTAATAATTAATTTTAAATAAAAAAATCATAATCAATTAATTTTCAACACAATTATTCAACAGGATATATTTTATATGAAATACTGGTTTTTTACGTTATTTTTACATCGATATCAAAATTAAAATATTGTAAGTCTAACACAAATAATCAAATTTCGGCTTAGTAAAAATATAATTAAAAATGGAAAGAATAATCAGTGACAATGTATCAAATATTTAGCTCTTAAAATGAAACCATTAATTACATTTTTTATTTTCTTTTTTTTTCTAAATAGTTTTGGACAGAAAAACTTATATCTAAAAATAATTGGGCAAAATGAAAAACAAACCAAAATTATAGATTCCATTAGCTATAATAAATCATTTGGCAATGCAAAAGGTATTGTAGATGAAAACAAATTATTTTCCGAAAAACTATTAAAATTTGGATTTTTAGAACAAGAACTTCTAGAAAACAAGAAACAAAATGACAGCACATTTGTATACCAATATAATATAGGTGTAAACACAAAATTTATACATATATATATAGGTAAAAATTATGAGGAGCAAAATTGGAGTATCTATAAAGTTGAAAACGACACTTTAACACTTCCTTTTTCAGAAAGTGAATTATTTTTAAATTCTACGTTAAAAAAATTAGAAGCTAAAGGTTTTTCAATGGCAAAAATAAAATTAGCAAATATTAAAAAACATAAAGACTATATTGTTGCCGAATTAAAAATCACATCAGACAAGAAAAGACAATTGAATGATATTGTAATTAATGGATATACCAAGTTTCCAGAAGGACATAAAAATAATTTGAAACGCTTGTATAAAAAAAGAATTTTTAATCAAGATAATTTGGATAAATTATACAAAGACATCTCGCAATATCGATTTGTAAAACAAACAAAATATCCTGAAATTTTATTTACTAAAGATTCTACCAAGGTTTTTGTATATTTAGAAAAAGCTAAAGCAAATAACTTTGATGGTTTCATAGGATTTTCAAATGATGAAAATAAAAAAGTGATTTTCAATGGTTATTTAGACTTGACACTAAACAATACTTTAAACTCAGGTGAAAAAATGGCTTTGTACTGGAAAAGTAATGGAAAAGATCAAAAAACATTCAATCTTGGTATTGAAATTCCCTATATATTTAAAAGCCCCATTGGACTAAAAACACAGTTGAACATTTTCAAACAAGACAGCACTTATCAAAACACACAAACAGCAATTGATTTTGGTTATTATTTCAATTACAATACACGTTTGTATTTAGGTTATCAATCCGCTGAATCAAGTGATATTCAAAATCAAAACACAGCATCTTTAAGTGATTATAAAAACAAATTTTATACGACTAACTTTGAATTTTTAGAATACAAAAATGATGATTTTCTTTTTCCTGAAAAGAGTAATTTCAATATTAAGATAGGCACTGGAAGACGAGATTCAAAATTTCAGAACAACACTCAGTTTTTTGGAAGTATAAACTTAAAACATAATTTTTATTTGAATAATAAAAATATATTTACTATTAAAAGCCAAAATTACTATTTACAAAGTGACGAATATATCATTAATGAGTTGTATCGCTTTGGCGGAATTAATTCTATAAGGGGATTCAATGAAAATAGTTTACAAGGAAATATGTTTTCATCAGTTCTCACTGAATACCGTTATATCCTTTCCCCAAGCATGTATGTCCATTCTATCATGGATTACGCCTACTTTCAAGATAAAACAACTAATTTAAAAGGAAATCTTATAGGAATTGGTTTTGGTTTTGGAATTCTCACAAAAAATGGACTTTTGAATTTAATTTATGCTAACGGGAGTACCAAAGACCAAGCGATTAACTTTTCAAATTCGATTGTTCATATTAGTTTGAAGACTATCTTTTAATAATCCTAAGTAACTATTTAAAAAAAGATTTTTGTCAATTCAGAAATCTTATTTTTTAATTCCTAATTAACTACATTTGCGCCATGGAAAAAGAAAACCAAATCTTCGGAATCAGAGCAATTATTGAGGCTATAAATGCAGGAGCAGCAATTGACAAAGTATTCGTTCAAAGCGATGCTCAAAGTGATTTGATGCAAGAATTAATGAAAGTGTTGAAAAAAAATAGCATCAATTTCTCTTATGTTCCTATCGAAAAATTAAATCGATTAACACCAAATAATCATCAAGGTGCTGTAGCAACTATTGCTCCTATTACGTTTGTCAAGCTGGAAACTTTAGTTGACAGTGTAGTAGAGAGTGGAAAAATGCCTTTATTTTTAATCCTCGATCAATTAAGTGATGCTAGAAATTTTGGCGCCATTATCAGAACCGCAGAATGTACAGGTGTTGATGGAATTATAGTTCAAAAAACGGGTTCAGCACCGGTAAATGGAGATACCGTAAAAACATCAGCCGGAGCTGTTTTTAATGTGCCGATTTGTAAAGTAGATCATATTAAAGACGCTATTTTCTATCTTCAAGGAAGCGGAATTAAAACCATAGCCGCTACTGAAAAAACAGAAGATAGCATTTACGACGTCACTTTAAACGAGCCAATCGCGATCATTATGGGAAGCGAAGATCGAGGTATCAATCCATCGGTTTTAAAAATTGTAGATGCAAAAGCAAAATTGCCAATGTTTGGAACAATAGGTTCCTTAAATGTTTCTGTGGCTTGCGGTGCTTTTTTATATGAGGCAGTTAGACAGAGGCAATAACTCTAAAATTACATTTGGCATTAATTACATAATTCAAATTTGAGGGTCAAAGCCTCAAAATTCATATTCAAAGGGTGAAAATTCAGGTTCAAAGCTTGAAATTTCACCCTTTTTACTTGAAAATTCACGTTATTAACGTGAAAATTCAGGTTCTGAACCTAAAAATTGAGGTTATTAACGTGAAAATTGAGGCTCAGAGCCTGAAAATTGAGGCTTTAAACCTCAATTTTCTGCTTCATTATTTGCTTTATAGACATAAACATATTGTAGCGGTTGTACAATTACTGCTTCTTGTACCACTACTATTTCCTCAGGTTTTGGAGGATTTACAAAATTCCCGTTTTCATCAAATCGCTTCATAAAAGCATCTTCCTGTGGGTTGAAATCGGGTCTTTCCCAATCATATTGAATATCTTTAACATAATCAGGTGTTTTAAAGCGTACCGCAAATACAAAACCTGAAATTAATCCTGCCAAATGTCCTTCCCAAGAAATGGTTTTGTCAATTTCGGGAAATACATACCAAATCATTCCACCATATAAAACTACAACCGCCAATGATAAAGCCATTAATCTATAATATTGTGTCATCATACCTTTAAAAAAAATAAATGAAACTAACACATAAATCAATCCACTGGCACCAATATGAAACGATTCACGGCCTATAACCCAAGTTATAAAACCCGAAAGTAAAATTCCATACAACAAAACTTTCAAAGAAACTTCTCTGTAAAAATAAATCAAAGCCGTACTCAAAATAAAAAGAGGCAATGAATTATTAGCAATATGACTCAAATCGCCATGTAAAAAAGGACTTAATACTATTCCTTGTAATCCAGAAACCGTCCTTGGCAAAATACCATGATCATTCAAATGAAGATGAAACGAATTGTCAACATAAAACACAAACCATATCAAAACCAACATAAACGAGGGTATAATCCAAGTTGATGGTGAAAATTTAAAATGATTCAGTTCCTTATTAAGTATCATATTTATGATAAAAACAAATTATATAGTATCGACGTGACAATACGTTTATCAAAAATACAACCAATAATTTATAAATGCTATTTTGTCATAAAATGTTTATTTGGTTATTTGATTAGATTTTGATTTGAAAGAAGAAATGTTATAAATTTGGAAGGTCGTAATTATCGAATAATCATATTTTCTAATTACCAAATAACCAAAAATGGAAGCACCTTTAGCCGAACGAATTCGTCCACAGAAATTAGAAGATTATATCAGTCAGCTTCATTTGGTTGGTCCAAATGGTTCACTAACACAGCAAATTTTGCGAGGTGTGATTCCGTCTATTATTTTTTGGGGTTCACCGGGTACCGGAAAAACTACATTAGCACAAATTATCGCGAAACAGAGCAATCGTCCATTTTATGAATTAAGCGCGATCAATAGTGGTGTAAAAGACATTCGAGATGTGATTGAAAAAGCTAAACAAAGTGGTGGTTTGTTTACGGCTAAAAACCCAATTTTATTTATTGATGAGATTCATCGTTTTAGCAAATCCCAACAGGATTCGTTATTAGCAGCAGTAGAAAAAGGTTGGGTAACTTTAATTGGTGCTACAACAGAAAATCCAAGTTTTGAAGTAATCCCCGCATTATTGTCACGCTGTCAGGTGTATATTTTGAATCCATTTTCAAAAGAAGATTTATTGTCACTTTTAGACAGAGCCATGAAAGAAGACAAAGTTATCGCTTCAAAAAAAGTAAAATTCAAAGAATCAGAAGCTTTGTTACGACTTTCCGGAGGTGATGGACGCAAACTATTAAATATTTTTGAATTGGTCATAAACGCCAGCCCTGAAGGCCAAATTACAATCACCAATGATAAAGTATTAGAATTAGTGCAACAAAACACCGTATTATATGATAAAACAGGAGAACAGCATTATGATATTGTTTCCGCTTTCATTAAATCCATTAGAGGAAGCGATCCAAACGGGGCTGTATATTGGTTGGCTCGGATGATTGAAGGAGGTGAAGACGTGAAATTTATTGCCCGTCGCATGTTGATTTTATCCAGTGAAGATATAGGAAATGCTAATCCAACAGCTTTTATTATGGCTAATAATACTTTTCAAGCCGTTGCCTCAATTGGATATCCAGAAAGCAGAATTATCTTAAGTCAATGTGCCGTATATTTGGCAACTTCACCCAAAAGTAACGCAAGCTATATGGCTATTAGCGAAGCACAAACTATAGTAAAACAAACTGGAGACTTACCTGTACCAATTCACTTAAGAAATGCTCCAACCAAATTAATGAAAGAATTGGGTTATGGTGATGAATACCAATACTCACATAACTATGCCAATAATTTTAGCGAACAAGAATATCTTCCTGACGCTATAAAAGAAACCAAATTCTATGATCCTGGAGCTAATTCTCGTGAAAATGGAACAAGAGAATTTCTAAAAAATCGTTGGAAAGATAAGTATGGGTACTAGTTTGCAGTATTCAGTAACAGTAGGCAGTTATATTCGACTAAAATTTAACTTCAACTTTTTCGCTAACTAATTTATCATTTTGATAATATTCAAAAAACCAATTGTCAGTTTTTTTTATTAGAACACCCGAAACATTATCACGATTCCCAATAAAAACATCATTTGAAGATGTTTTAAAAATTTGAAAAAATTTATAATCGCTTTCTGCTGTAATTAAATTAAATCCATTTTTAGTTGCAACTACATTATATTTTTTGATTAACATCTGATTGGTAATTGGTTCTCCAATCATTTCTAAACTTTTTTGCAACGGTTGAAATTTGTGTGCTTTTAAAACACTAAAATTATCAAAAGCCATGCGCAAAGCTTCGTTATACGCTACTTTATATTCTTTTTCTCTGCTGGCTCCTTCTTCAGATGAAATGAGAATGTTGTTTTTACAATCTTTTACAACCACTTTCAATTTAGTGGTAAACATATTGCTATTATCTACTACATCAATAAATATTTTACTGCAATTATTATTAGCCAAATCCATTGGATACTTTTCATTGTCATAATAAGTTTCAAAACCATATTTTTGCATATACATTTTGGTTAACAAATTCAAATTGTACATATTATCTTCCTTAAAAAAAGAAAACTTTGCTGGAACTACTGCGTATTTATAATCATTAATGTTTTGAGCAAATACTCCAGTCGAAAACATTAAAAACAAGGCTATATATTTTTTCATTATAGATATTTTTTTAATTCAATTAAATGATTTATTTGTTTGATGTGACTTGGAATTTTAATATGACCTTCATTAAAATGTATAGCGTCCATCCCAAAATCTAATGCTCCATTTACATCGGCATCAATACAATCCCCAATCATGATAGCGTTTTGTTTTTCTACATTGGCACTAGATAAGGCATATTCAAAAATCTTCGGATTGGGTTTTTTAACACCTGCCATTTCCGAATTGGTTATCGTTTGGAAATACTTATCTATTCCAGAATTTTTCATCTTTCCAGCTTGCACTTCCTGAAAACCATTAGTAATAATATGCAGATTATATTTGGGTTTCAAATAGTCTAAAACATCAATTGTTCCTTCAAAAAGATGGTTAAATTGAGGCAAATAATGTATGTAATCTTTCGATAATAAATCAATAGTTTCATCATCAATTTCATAGTGCAACAAATCAAAAGTATCTTTCAATCTTCCGTAACGCAATACTTCTTGAGTTACTTTCTCATGACGATACAATTCCCAATATTTTAAATTCAAAGGTACGTAATGAAGCAAAAAAACTTTCAAGTCAACATTAACTACATGCTTTTTCAAAACTTTTTCAAATGCTAATGCTGAATTTTTTTCAAAATCCCAAAGTGTATGATCTAAATCAAAAAAAACATCTGTTATATATTCCATTTTTAAAAAATTCCTTCATCATTAAAACTATAATATCCGGTTTCAGTAATAATAATATGATCAAGTACCAAAATATCCATTTGTTGACCAGCTAATTTCAATTTTTTAGTGACTTCTTTATCAGCTTCACTTGGAAACAATTTTCCTGACGGATGATTGTGCGTCAAAATTAACGAAGTTGCATTATATTCCAACGCTGTTTTGAAAATTAATCTGTTATCTACTATTGTTCCCGTAATTCCTCCCTTAGAAAGTTGCGACTTATGAATTACTTTATTAGAGTTATTAAGATACAGGACCCAAAACTCTTCATGAGGTAATTCACCTATTATAGGTTGCATGATTTCAAAAACGGCTTTACTTGAAGTTATTTTTTTCAATTCAATAGCCTCTTCCACTCTTCTCCTTCTTCCTAATTCTAAAGCTGCTGCAATGGAAATAGCTTTGGCTTCTCCTATTCCTTTGAACTCCGTAAGTTGTTGGATAGATAATTTTCCTAGTTGATTGAGATTATTATTTGAAGCTGCTAAAATGCGCTGACACAATTGTACAGCGCTTTCATTCCTTGAACCGGAACCAATGAGAATAGCAAGTAATTCGGAATCAGATAAGGCAGATTTACCTTTTAGTAGAAATTTTTCACGTGGCCGATCATCTTCAGCCCATTGGTTGATTGGTGTATACATAATTATTTTGGCATTAATAAAAACAAAGTAACATATTTTTTTTATATGTTCAAAATATTATGATCATAATTCTCATTTTTAAAAAAGTATTTCAACAAAACATTTTCTATATTCTATTATTGTAGCTAAAATCAGAACTCATTTTTTCTAAAGAGATTGTATTCATAATTAATTGGTACAAAAAAAAACCAGCTACAAGAACTTCCTGTAGCTGGTTTTTAGTATTGGGTAGGAAGCTCTTCTCCCCTAGTTAATCACTTTCTTAGTAGCTTTTAGTCCTTCTGCGGTAGTTACTTCTACTAACAACACTTCGTTAGTCGTTCCTACATTCACTTTAGTTTCTGAAGCGTTGATGTCTTTCTTTTCTATCAATAATCGACCTCTGATATCAAAGATTCTTACTGTGGCCATTGTTGCCGTTCCTGTATTGATTACCACCTCGTTTTGATGGTGGTACACTACAATAGAGTTTGACGTAAAATCATTACTAGCTGTACTCAATACACTGTTTTGGTACACTACTTCAAATCGATCATAAAACGATCCTGCATCGGTTGCAAAAGTAAACGGTCCTGAGCTTATATTGTGATACGAACCATCCAAGTTGTCTTTGATATACACTATTTGTCCTGCTGCAAAGATACCATCCACATGGTCTATGGTAAAGGTGTAGTTTCCTGCAGTGGTTACTTTATAGTTCAACGGCACCACATCGGAAGGGTCAAATGGTGTTGGACGTCCTTGTATTACATAGTTGTCTGTTCCTATTACTGTATTCAATCCAATCACGCCATCATAGTTAAAGAATTTACTATCAAAATCATCAGCTCCTAGAGTCGCATTGGTAAAATATCCTACTACTGCTTGTGAGAA
>CAIWKX010000234.1 GCA_903913315.1 uncultured Bacteroidota bacterium
AAAGATACAAATTTAACTCAGATAGAAATGGGACAACCTATTTCCATAAATCATTTAGTTACCCATGTAATGAGTAAATATGATACTTTTGATTTGGATACTTTTAAAATGACCATAAAATCATCGCAATACGTTTAGTGAATTGTTCTGTTAGATTTTTAGGTAATTTAGAATATTATTCCTATCTTCTCAAATAGTTCTTTTTAGTACTTGTTGCAAAAGTCTCTTGACTCTTTGCCAGCTTTTCATAGAAATTCTTTTGCGTAGGGGGGTATTATTTTAGTTTAGCATAAATCAATTTACCTCCTTTTTGTGACCAATCAATCCAAAATGCGTGTATGTTATTATTTCTATCAACTAAAATATCTTGATAAGCACCAATGAAAAAATTGGGATTAATTTTATTTTCACTATAAAAAGATTTTACAATTACCTTATTGTCTTTCACTTCCATATATTTAGTGTCAATATTATCCTTATCTTTTTCATTCCATATAAAATTTAATATGTTATTTTTATCTATTAATCCAGAAACTATTGAACCTTTCTTGGTTAAAAGTTCTTTGCTGAATGTTTTCCCACCATCCATGCTTTGAATATAATATGCATTTCCAACATCGTGTGCTTCATAGACAACTATAACAATTAAGTTTGAATCATTCGTATATATCTTGGTAACAGGTGTTTTAACTTTTAAATCTGATATTTTTTTTACAGAAAAAGAGTTTCCGTCATCATCACTTGAGGCAAGCCAAATTCCATTATTTTGATAAGAACCGTAAGAAAGGAGTAGTCTGTCTTTAAAGAAAGATAAGGAAGGTCCTTGTTCACCTAAATCAGCACCACCAGACATCATTACTTTTATCATTGAACTTGGCTTCCAATTTCTTGTATTATCTATTATTAATTTATTTGACCAAGTCTCTCCTTTATCTTTTGATTTCATAAAGAAAACTTCACCTTTTGAATTGAGAACATCTTCTTTATTTGAATTAAAATTAATATAGCTTAAGTATAATTCCCCATTACCTTTACTTATTAGAGTAGGCTTATCTGCCATGTCTTTAAATTCAGCCGTGTTTTTTACAATTCGTGTCCAATTTGACCATGTTTTCCCTCCATCTGAAGTCCTTGATAATTCAAAAATACCGTTTGTTGGCAGATTTTTTCCGTCATAATTATTAGACATTGCAACAAGGTAGATGTTTCCTGAATCATCTTCTGAAAGTGCAGGATTACCTGTCCATATATAATCTTTAGGATCGTAAGTAGTTACTGGATACCACTTTTTTTGGTTATTATATGTTGCAGTAAAAGATATGAATTTTTCATTACTTCCAACCTTTCTGTCAACCCATGCAACTACTAACTCGTCTTTTTTTGTTAAAATCGCACAAACCTCTTCTTGTACTAGCGTGTTATCTGGTTGAAGAGTAAATGCTGTGTAATTTTGCTTTTCCACTTTTTGTTGTCCACATCCATTTACTGATATTGTAATACATATAATTAATATGTAAAAAAACACTCTTGTTTTTTTCATTGCCTAGTTATTTTATAAAAGACGAATGGGTCAATAATTTGTTACATTAAGTTATTAATTCCTCCAATCGTAATAACATGGCTACTGCTTCCCAGATACTAATTTTGAGTTTACACAATCTAATGATTCTTCTCATAATTTTAAGCAAACTCTTGAAGTAATCATTAGATTTATTACTTTAGCAATCGCTTAGAATGTATTGATTACATTCTATAAACTGACAATCCAATTTATCTAACAATCTAAAATGTCATTAATTGTAACTTTATATGTTCCTGAAGGAATAGTGTTAGCTGGTGATAGCCGACTGACGCTCAACTGGATTACAAAATCTGCCACCGGTGAACAATCGCATTCTATTTCCGCTTCTGACTCTAATAATAAGATATTTGTCATTAAGGATAAATTTGGATTAGGGACCTTTGGAACCGCTTCTATTAACGGGATTCCCATTGCGGGTTTTATCAATCAATTTACAGAACAATTTGTAAAGGAGGAGACTACTATTGATGAGATGCCACAATTGCTGTTGGATTTTTTTGGAAATCAATTTAATTATCCCGCTATAAACTTCTATTTAATTGGCTATAAGGTGGAGCAAGGTATTTCGACTCCTTATGCCTACTTCACTAATATCGCCGAGAAAACCTATAATAGAATCAATGCTACCGGTGATAAAGTTATTAATGGTGCGAATTGGGGTGGAGAAATAGAAGTTTTGTCACGACTTATTCAAAGTGTAAAAATAAATCAAGGTGGGAATTGGGTAGAACTACCAAATTCTTCCATTCCATGGGACTATATGACTTTGCAAGATGCTATTGACTTTTCCTTATATGCTGTAAGAACTACTATTGAAACCATTCGTTTTCAACAAAAAGAAAAAACGGTGGGTGGACCGATTGATATCTTAGTCATTAAACCTAATGAAAAACCGATTTGGATAAATAAAAAGGAATTAAAAGGGGAATAGCTATTTTTAATTTATCCTTTCTAATTCTTATCTTTATCCCAACAAACAAATTTCAATTATGAACAAAAAAATACTCGTATTCTTAAGTCTTTGTGTGGCTATCGTATCGCAAGCACAAATAAAAACATTTACTTTAGATGAGGCTGTTATGCAGCAAAACAAAGCTTTTAAAGCTGAAAAGTTACAAGGCTTTCAATGGGTTCCGAACACCACAAATTATGTGTACTATACTGCATTGGGCACTAAAATGATGATGGCTTCTACCGTTGATGCTAAAGCAAAAGAAGTATTGACTTTAACCGAAATTAATGCCGCATTAGGAACCAAATTAAAAACCTTCGCAGGCTTAGAATGGATGGATGCGACTACGGTTTTAGTTTCGGAAAACGCCAAGTATTACAGTTATTCTTTGACAACTAAATCAGGAAAAACCATTCAAGAAACAACAGAAAGTGCCGAAAATCAAACTTTTGATGCTTCCAAACAAAATTTAGCATTTACGGAAAAAAACAATCTTTATTTCTTCAACAAAAACAAAGAAAAAATTACGATTACCAACGAAACTAATGAAGGAATTGTTTCTGGACAATCGATTGCTAGAAATGAATTTGGGATTAAAAATGGTATTTTTTGGTCACCAAAATCATCGTATTTGGCATTTTATCAAAAAGACCAAAGCGAAGTTGCCGATTATCCTTTGCTCGATATTACTGAAACACCGGGGAAATTAATCAACCTGAAATATCCAATGATTGGGCAAAAATCAGAAAAACCAAGAGTTGGAATTTATAATGTTTCCACTAGAAAAACGGTATTTATTTTGCCAAAAAGTGGTGTTGCGGATGATTATTTAACGAATCTTTCTTGGTCTCCTGATGAAAAATATGTTTTGATAGCCGAATTAAACCGTGGGCAAAACGATATGAGTCTGAATGTGTACGATGCCAATTCAGGAGCTTTTGTTAGAACTATTTTAAATGAAAAGAATACTGCGTGGGTAGAACCTGAACATGAAGCCTTTTTTCCAAGTGCCACTTCAGACAACTTTGTTTGGTTTAGTGAAAAAGAGGGGTTTCAAAACTTGTATTATTATTCTATTGACGGAAAATTAATCAAACAATTGACCGCGAATACCTTTCCAGCAAGAGAAATTATTGGCGCTAATCCAACGGGTACAGAAATTTATTTTAAAGCAACGGGAGCCAATCCTACGAATATGTTGGTTTATAAAGTGGATCTAAAAGGAAAACAAACACTACTTACAAAAGACGAAGGCGTTCATACTTTTGCGGTTTCGACGGATGGAAATTGGTATTTTGATGAATATTCGAATCATTCTACTCCTTCAAAATCATTACTGATT
>CAIWKX010000235.1 GCA_903913315.1 uncultured Bacteroidota bacterium
AATATATCTTGGTTGCACAATATATTGTGAGCTCGAAATAGTAAATTGGTTAAAACTATTACTATTAAGTGATTTTGTATTTAACAAATTAGTGGCTGCAATTTTATATTCAAATTTGCTGTTTTTCTTTTGGTAATTTAAACTGGCATTAAAGAATTGATAATTGGTATCAATTGTTTTATCAGAGTTAAAATAATGATAAAACTGATAATCAGTTACAAATGAAAATGCATCTAAAAAGTAATAATCTAAAGTAACTGATGGTGTATTAGTGAAATATCGTGAATGATTATAATCATTAATTGTAGTGGAATATCCAAATTCAATGTTGGGTAGTTCTTTAAACATAGTGGATGCTTTGCCTGAGTAAGTTTGGGTAAAACTTTCAGCGGTCGCAACTACAGTATTTTGAATGTTTGTAAATTTAGACCAATTCACATTAACACTGACTGAAGCTTTATAGTTTTTCAAAAAAGATCTTCCATAACTTCCCATTCCGCTGGCTGTTTGATCTGGAAAATTAGAATTATAGGGAGTTGATAATTGGTTTGGTCCATTAAAAATAGCATTCGTTTTTACGCCGTCAACTGTTCTTGTATAGGAAGCATTAGCAAATATATTTTCAAAATTAAACATATTGTATTTAAAATAACGAAGCGAATGCACTTCATTTGTAGCATTTTCTAAATTTCTATCACCTCTAAACAAACTACTGTACCCATTTAAAATATATCCCTGAACTAATTGAGAAATATCTGTAAAAGCATTGGTGAAAGAATAATTATAAGATAATGTTTCCGCTTTCTTTATTTGATATAACATATACACATCGGGTAAGAATTTTTTAAATGTATTAGTTACATCCGTATTCAATTGATTATTTTTCATACTATACAAATGCTCACTAAATCCTGGTGTTATGGTCACTTTTCCTAATAACATTTTGTAGTGTAACCCTACAAAAGCATCATTAAAATTATAAGTAACTTGATTAGTATTGGAGGGATCTGTCAAATCATTTCTAACGCCACTATCTAAGATTTGAAAAATGGACGAATTAAAATTTTGATAGGAATACGTATTTCCTAAAGTAACATTAAAATTACTTTTGGGTGTAACCATATAATAGTAATCCAATTTAGAATCCAATTTATTAGTCTTTACAAAACGAGATTGGTTTAAATCACTTCTTGTTTGTGCTGTGTCAAAACCTACAAGCGAAAATGGAGGAGAACTTAAATTTGCATTATAAAAAGGATCTTGTTCTTGATACAAATGTTGAATTTCTAAATCAAAAACACTTTTTTCTTTTAACGTATAATAGATACTAAAGTTTTGATTGACCGAAGTTGGACTTTGTTTTTTATAGGTAGAAATGTTATCCAAAGTTGAAATAGAATTTTCTGAAGTTTCTCTATTGATCAGTGAATTTTCTGTCTGAGTAGATTTCTTCGCCAAAATATCATAGTCAAACTGAAAATTTGTACTTGGTTTATACCTAGAACTCAATTTCAACAACCCATAATTAGTTTGTTGAATAGGGGTTTCATTGGAATTAATTTGAGTTTTGGATGCCAATATTGTTGACTGTGAATTGTTTTCAATTTGTGTATTTGAATAAGATAAAACTCCAAAACCACTCAACGTCAATGATTTTACTGGACTATAAGAAAAAGTCGTCGCTCCAAATTTTGTATCTATTTCTTTCGCACTATTGTTTTGTAAAGCCGTAATTCCTAAATCATTGGAAGCCACACTAAAAGCACTTCCTCCTTTTGTCATCATGTTTCTAAAACCACCAGTCATTTTGAAGTAATCTTGAATCGTCAAAGGCAATTCCCCTATATTATTAAAATTGGAAATAACATTTATACTATACTTCGGACTGTAATAAAATGCTTTGGGGTTAACAATATACTTGTCTAATTTAGCAGTATCATTATTTTCGCTGGTCCCTCCACCTGCAGTCATATCGCCAAACCAAAAGTTCTTCTTACCACTTTTCAATTTAATGTTCATGGCAACATTTTCCTCATTGTTTTCAAGACCTTTCAGCTGACCAATTTCATTGTAGTTTCTCAACACTTGAATTTTATCAATAGCATCTGCCGGAATATTTTTAACACCCAACTTAGTATCGCCATTAAAAAAGTCTTTGCCTTCCACCATCATCTTTTGCACCGTTTTTCCTTCAACTTGAACTTCTCCATCGGCAGTTACCTCAACACCTGGCAATTTTTTTAATACATCTTCTAGCTTTTTTTCTGTACCTGTTTTAAAAGAATCGGCGTTATAAACTATGGTATCTCCTTTAATTGAAACTGGCATTTCTCTAACAATTTCAACTCCATCAAGTTCGATACCTCCCACTTCCATTTCAATATTTTGAACAATATTTTCTGTCTTGGTAGTAATCGCAAATTCTTTATTCTTCATTCCAATATAACTTAACTTAATGGTATAGTTGGTATTGGGTTTAAGATTTAGTAAAAATTTACCTTTGTTGTTGGTTATAGCATAAGCATCCATCGCTTTGGTTGCTATATTGACTGCCATAATATTTGCCATTTCCAACGGCGCTTTCCCCGATTCTGAAATTATTCCTTCAAATCGAACATTTTGTGCAAAAGAAAATGAGGCCAGTAATAATGTAAAAAGATATAATAGTTTTTTCATAGTAGTTTTTTTATTGAATTAGAGATAGTTGTTGTGATTATCCCCCAAATCGCATTCCTCGTCCTGGACCACCATGATCGCCACCTTTTCCTCCATTCATTTCTCTAAACTCTTCCATTTTTTTAATAACAGTATCATCATATTCTTTTTGAGACACTACTTTCCCTTTTGTTGGAGCTTTAATCTCCACTTTATCTTTAGCATTCAAGACTACTTTCGAACATAATATGATTGTTTTTCCATCATTAACTTCCAATATTAATCCTGGCAATCCCCAATAGCCTTCTGGTCCTTGATTAATTGGAATTTCTGGCGTGTACCAAGCCGTGATGGTGATTTCTTTTGGCAAATCAATTTCGTCTAAGAAACTAGTTTTCTTTTCTTTTCCATCCGCTGTTTTATCATCTGTTGGTTTAGCATCGTCTTTTTTCGGTTCCTCTTTCTTAGCGTTATCTTTTTCTGCTTTTGGTCTGAAATTTCTAAAATCCGTTTTGCTTGCAGGTATCACCGTAGTAGCTTTGTAACATGTATACCCCCCTATTTGTCTGGTTTCAGCTTCCATCACCCATTTATAAGTTTTTAGAGAATCTTTAACTAAAAACTCTTTCCCCATAAACTCTTTGTCAACAGTATATGCTTTTTGTTTTACATCTTTATAGAAGGTGCCACCGCCGCCCATCATATTACTCATCATTCGCATTCCGCCACCATTACCTTGTCCGGGTGCATCTAGTTTTTCTTCTTCTTTATAAATCGAAGCTTGCTTGTCAAAGTTGAGAATAAATGTTTTTTCAAACATTTTTTTCATTCGTTCCTCAATATTTTTTTGCATCTCGGGAGTGATGTCTTTGTTTCCTTCAAAACGTTTTTTGAAATCAGCCGTACTGGTTTTAGATTCATAAACCGCCATTCCTTGAAAATCTTTTTGGGCATTAGAAGCTGCAAATACCAACAAAAAGGCAACAGCGAAGACTATTTTTTTCATACTAATTTAGTTTTACAAAATTTAAAGAACAAATATGACGAATCATATTCATTTTTGTTACCAAACATTTGTTAAATATTTATCTTTGACCTTATGCAAATCAATTAGTTTAATGTACTTTAGCATCACTATGAAAACACTTAGTTGCTTTATACTATTTATAATATCCAGTTATAGCTTTGGTCAAAACCAAAAAATAACTCCAACAAAAATCGATACTATTACTATTGATGCTGATTCTTTTGTGGGCTTTGATGGTTTTCATAATTACTTTTATATCAAAGACAATGCGCTTTATAAAACTGCGGATAACAATCAACTGCAATATCAAAATGTTTCTTTAGGAACAATTACCAAGGTCGATATTTTAAACCCACTTAAAATCATTGTTTTTTATGAAGATTTCAATACCGTAATCGTTCTTGACAACCAGCTGAATGAAATTCAAAGGGTAGAATTCTCTAAATTAGACAATCCCATTGTGGCGAGTGCGATTGGAATTGCTGGTCAAAACAAACTTTGGTTTTTTAATACCTTAAATCAACAAATCGGATTGTATGATTTGAATACCAATACCTATCAAAATTTAGGAATGTCTATTATTGACGGATTGCGTTTTTATCAAACCGATTTCAATTATTTTCATTGGATTGACAAACAAAACCAGTGGAACACTTGCACCATATATGGTAGAGTTTTTCAAAGTGGAAAAATAGAGCAAACCTCTAATTTACAGTTACTAAATGAAAACAAAATACTGTTTTCTACTGATAATTCTATTTTTCTATTGGACAGGAATACCGACAAACGCTATGAAATTGAAATTGTTGAGAAATCGTTTAAAAATTTCTATTACAAAGACCAAATTTTATCTATTTTTACCACCAAAGGAATTACAAATTATAAAATTACAATACCATAATGCATATAGCTGTAGCAGGAAACATAGGCGCAGGAAAAACTACCTTAACGCGTCTTCTGGCAAAACATTTTAAATGGGAACCCCATTTTGAAGACGTAGTCGACAATCCTTATTTGGATGATTTTTACCATCAAATGGAACGATGGTCATTCAACTTACAGATTTATTTCTTAAACAGTCGTTTTCGTCAAGTATTGCAAATTCGCGAAAGTGGAAAAAAAATAATTCAAGACCGAACCATTTATGAAGATGCTCACATCTTTGCGCCCAATCTTCATGCCATGGGATTAATGACCAATCGTGATTTTGAAAACTATAAATCCTTGTTTGAATTGATGGAAAGTTTGGTAAAAGCTCCCGATTTATTAATTTATTTGCGTAGTTCCATTCCTAATTTAGTGGGACAAATTCACAAACGCGGCCGCGACTATGAAAACACCATCTCTATTGATTATTTAAGCCGTTTGAACGAACGTTATGAAGCTTGGATTTCCACCTACGACAAAGGAAAACTACTCATCATTGATGTTGACGATGTAGATTTTGTAAACAACCCCGAAGATTTAGGTTTAATCATCAACCGAATTGACGCCGAAATTAACGGATTGTTTTAGAAAACTAAAAAAGATATAAAATGCGTCACGATTCTAATCGTGACGCATTTTTTTTTGTTTTATTTATCCTCTGAACTTTTTTAGTAGCAGAGGAAAATTTTATTTCTTTGATTTAAACTAAAAATAATATCGGAAGAAAATCAATCAATAGCTTCCCAAAGTTCGACTTTGTTTCCTTCGGAGTCAAGAATATGAACAAACTTACCAAAATCATACGATACAATGGCATCCAAAATGGTAACGCCTTCTTTTTTTAGTTCTTCAACCAGAGCTTCCAAGTTTTCCACTCGGTAATTGATCATAAACTCCTTGTCAAAATCTTTTGCATCTTCTGCAAAGGGCGTCCATTGTGTTTGCGCTTTTGTAGTGCTTTCTTGATTTTCATACCATTCAAAAGTGGCGCCATAAGGATTTGTTTTTAATCCAAGGTGTTTTTGATACCATTCGGTTACTTTTTTTGGGTCTTTGCATTTAAAGAAAATACCTCCTATTCCGGTTACTCTTTTCATTGTTATATAGTATTGTTTGTATTAGTTATCCTGTCTATTTTATCTTCGACACTCCGCGATTGATGCAATGTCTATTGCTTATTTTATCAAATATAAAAAATTATCCTCACTAATTTATTTCTAACTACTATAAAGGATACTTGAGACAGGGGGTTCCTAGTTTAAAGCACACGTTTTAGGTAATTACTTTCGCTTTTAACAAAGCCATTTTTTATATAAAAGTCAAACGCCCTTTTATTAGATGGAAACACTTCTAAAAAAACTGCTTTAAAATTGTCGACCTTTTTGCTGAATAAATAGTGAAGATAGTTAGTTCCTATATTTTTATTTCTGTAATCACTTTTTAAATATAGTTCGTCAACAAAAATAATTTGACCGCCAAATTCATTGCTCCAATAATATATCAATATTGAATATCCTAAAATAATACCCATTTCTTGGAATAGAATGATTTCGCCATTTTTGGGGTTTTCAGAAAGAAAATCGATTGTCGAAACTATCTTCTCGTCTGTCATTATTTCACCATCTGGGTCTTCATTATATAGATTGTGTACAAGCGATAAAAATTCACTTTTGTATTCCTCTAAATAAGGTAAATATTTTATTTCCATTCTCATTTCAATATTTGGTTGGCAATTTTACAATCACTGC
>CAIWKX010000236.1 GCA_903913315.1 uncultured Bacteroidota bacterium
CCTGCTGAGAACGTATTGTCCAAAACTTTTCCGTTAGTTAAACTTTTTAATTTAGTTCTCACAAAAGCAGGTCCTTTACCTGGTTTTACATGAAGGAATTCGATAATTTTGTAGATATCGTGATTGTATTTAATGCATAATCCGTTTCTAATATCTGATGTAGATGCCATTTTTATATGTGTTTATTGTTTTTTAATTGTTTATGGTTTGGTGTTTATAGTTAATAGGGATTAACTATAAACTATTTTTAATATCCTCCCGAATATCCTTTCATAATTCCACGAGAAGAATTTCGGATAAAGTCTAATATTTCATCACGCTCGGGAGAAGCCGCCATTTCAGCTTCTATAATACCCACAGCTTGAGATGTATTATAATTTTTTTGGTATAAAATTCTATAAATATCTTGTATTTCTCTGATTTTCTCAGAGGCAAAACCTCTTCTTCTAAGACCTACCGAATTAATACCAACGTAGGATAAAGGTTCTTTAGCCGCTTTGGTATAAGGAGGTACGTCTTTACGAACCAATGACCCACCTGAAATCATTGCGTGGTCACCAATGTGAATAAATTGATGTACAGCAGCCAATCCACCTATTATGGCAAAATTACCAACAATTACGTGTCCTGCTAAAGCAACACCATTTACAATGATTGCATTGTCACCTATGTGGCAATCGTGAGCAATATGGGCAGTTGCCATTATAAGGCAGTTTTTACCAATTTTGGTTTGCCCTGAAGCTACCGTTCCTCTATTGATGGTAACACATTCTCTAACGGTGGTATTGTCACCAATAATTGCCAATGAATCTTCTCCACCAAATTTTAAATCTTGAGGTACAGCAGAAATAACCGAACCTGGGAAAATATTACAATTTTTACCAATTCTAGCGCCTTCCATAATGGTTACATTAGAACCTATCCACGTTCCTTCACCAATTTCTACATTGTTATGTATCGTTGTAAAAGGGTCAATTACAACATTTCGTGCTATTTTTGCGCCCGGATGAACGTAAGCTAACGGTTGATTCATATCTTCTTTTTATGTTTATGGTTTGAGGTTTATGGTTTACGGTTTTTCAAACCATAAACTATAAAAAATAACCTTTTAGTTATTGTTTTTTAGCTATTTGCGCCATCAATTCTGCCTCGGCTACTAATTTACCATTAGCATAAGCGTTGGCTTGCATATGGCAAATACCTCTACGAATAGGTGAAATTAAATCACATTTGAATATTAAAGTATCACCAGGTAATACTTTGTGTTTAAACTTTACATTATCAATTTTCATAAAATAAGTCAAGTAATTTTCTGGATCAGGAACAGTACTTAACACTAATATTCCTCCCGATTGTGCCATTGCCTCTACAATAAGAACTCCAGGCATAACAGGTGCGTCAGGAAAATGTCCTACGAAGAAGTTTTCATTCATCGTTACATTTTTCATCCCTACAACATGAGTATCACTCATTTCAATGATTCTATCAATTAATAAAAATGGAGGACGGTGGGGAAGAATATTCATGATTTGGTGAATATCCATCAAGGGAGGCAAGTTCAAATCATAAACTGGGATTTGATTTTTTTGCTCTATTTTAATGATTTTAGATAGTTTTTTTGCAAATTGAGTATTTACATAATGCCCCGGTTTGTTAGCAATCACTTTACCTTTAATTCTGATTCCAACAAGTGCTAAATCACCAATTACATCAAGCAATTTATGTCTTGCAGCCTCATTAGGATAGTGTAACGTCAAATTGTCTAATATTCCGTTTTCTTTTACCGCAATATGGTCTTTCCCAAAAGCTTTCTTCAGGTTTTCCATTGTAGTATCCGAAATTTCTTTATCTACATAAACTATAGCGTTGTTTAAATCACCACCTTTTATTAAACCATTGTCTAATAAATTTTCTAATTCATGTAAAAAACTAAACGTTCTAGCATCCGCGATTTCTGTTTTGAAATCAGTAATGTTTTTCAGGGTAGCATTTTGAGTTCCTAATACTTTAGTCCCAAAATCAACCATAGCCGTCACTTGATAGTCTTCGGATGGCATAACAATAATTTCGCTTCCTGTTGCTTCATCAGTAAAAGAAATAACCTCTTTAACCACGTAATATTTTCGCGTAGCATCTTGTTCTTCAACTCCAACTTTCTCTATGGCTTCCACAAAGAATTTAGAGGAACCATCCATAATTGGTGGCTCCGATTCATTCAACTCAATAATAACATTATCAACATCACATCCCACAAAAGCAGCTAATACGTGCTCTGAAGTTTGAATTTTAACCCCTAGTTTTTCTAAATTAGTACCTCGCTGAGTATTGACAACATAATTCGCATCAGCTTCAATAATAGGACACCCTTCCAAATCAACTCTTACAAAAGTAAAGCCGTTGTTTATGGGTGCAGGTTTGAAAGTCATTTTAACCTCTTTACCAGTATGTAGTCCTACTCCTGTTAGTGAAATTTCACTTTTGATGGTTTTCTGCTTAACCATAATATTAATCCAGTTTATTTGTTTTTATTCTATTTTCTTTTTCAAAGCATCCAAATCAGCAACTATTTTAGGTAGGTTTTTGAAATGAACATACGATTTACTAAAGTCTCCATAATTAAAAGCAGGAGATCCTTGAATAATTTCACCCTCTTTAATGTTTTTGCCAATGCCCGATTGTGCTTGAATTCTAACATTGTCACCTATAGTTAAATGTCCTGAGATCCCCACTTGTCCTCCTATCATGCAATTTCTACCAATCTTCGTAGAGCCTGCAATTCCAGTTTGAGCAGCAATAACTGTATGTTCTCCAATCTCAACATTATGCGCAATCTGAATTTGATTGTCCAACTTCACTCCTTTTCTAATAACCGTTGATCCCATGGTTGCTCGGTCAATAGTAGTACAGGAACCAACTTCAACATCATCTTCAAGAATAACATTTCCTATTTGTGGTATTTTACTATATGTACCATCATCATGTGGCGCAAAACCAAAACCGTCAGAACCTACAATAGTTCCCGAATGTATCACACAGTTATCTCCGATTTCAGTTTCAGAATAAATTCGTACGCCTGCAAAGAAAACACAATTATTACCTATAGTAACATTGTCACCAATAAATGTGTTTGGATATATTTTTACGTTGTTGCCAATGATTACATTTTTACCAACATAACAAAAGCTTCCCAAATACAAATCAGTTCCATAAGTCACATTTTCAGAAATAACGGAGGGTTGCTCAATCCCAGATTTCATTAATTTAACCTGATTGTAATATTCTAGTAATTTTGAAAAAGACTGATAAGCATCTTCAACTTTAATTAAAGTAGATGAAATTGGCTGTTCAGCTTCAAAACTTTTATTGACAATAGTAATTGTTGCCTGAGTGGTATAGATATAATTTTGGTACTTAGGATTCGATAAAAAAGTTAACGACCCTTCGGTACCTTCTTCTATTTTAGATAATTTATGGACTTCAGCACTAGGATTACCTATTACTTCACCCTCAAGTATACCCGCTATTTGTTCGGCTGTAAATTTCATTTATAAAATAATATTTTCCATAGGGATAAAATGGAACTCGCATTCGCACTCAAAAATCAAATCTACAATTATTTTGGCTCGTTTCATTGTTGCAAAAATATAAAATTTAATTTAAACGTTTAGGTATCTAACAACACTTTTGGAAAACACATGAAATATTTGGTAACGGCTTTAGATAGGGCTTTCACCTGCAATTGATCCGATGAATCAACTAAGTTTTCAATAGTTCCCTCTTTTTTAAGCATACTTATTGGCTCACTTTCTTTGTTATAAGCTTGATTTTTAAGTTTTCCTTTAAATACAAAATAGGCTACTTCTTTTTCGGTTATGGGATATAAAGCAACTAACTTACTCTTTAAATCATCTAATTTTTCGGTATCTGGTTTTTCATCAAGCATTACTATTTTCAACAAATCACGATTGATAATCATTTTACATAATGAACTCAAAACAAAATCTGTATGAAACTGCCAAGACTTAATAGCACCCAATACATCGTAATCATCCAACAAAGCAAAAATTTTCAATACGTTTTCATCAAAAGAAACCATTGTGATTTTATGATTCAAGAAAAAAGAAAGTGGTTCACTACAATTCAAGTTTACTCCTTTTTGGGTTAACTCTTTAGCACGTTTCAATATTTTAGTTAAAGTCAATTCAGCGACAACAGATGTCTTATGTAAGTAGGCTTGCCAATACATCAAACGTCTTGCAATTAAAAACTTCTCTACCGAATAAATGCCTTTTTCTTCTATCACTAAAACATCCTCTTGCACATTCATCATCTGAATCAATCGGTCACTATTGATGTTGCCTTCAGCAACGCCGCTATAAAAACTATCTCGCTTTAGATAATCCATTCTATCCATATCCAACTGACTGGATATCAATTGCAACATAAACTTTCTGTGGTATTCTCCCTTAAATATTTGAATCGCTAAATCTAATTTCCCTTCAAATTCAATATTCAATGCATTCATGAACTTTAGTGAAATTTCTTCATGATGGACTTCTTCTACAATACTGTGTTCCATGGCATGGCTGAAAGGTCCATGACCGATGTCGTGTAACAGAATAGCAATGTACAAGGCATTTTCTTCCTCTTCAGAAATGGAAACTCCTTTAAATTTAAGCGTTTGAACGGCTTTCTGCATAATATGCATACACCCCAACGCATGATGAAATCGAGTATGATGCGCCCCCGGATAAACCAAATAAGACAATCCCATTTGGGAAATCCTTCTCAATCGTTGAAAATAAGGGTGCTGGATTAAATCGTAAATTAAAGTATTGGGAATGGTTATAAAACCATAAATAGGATCGTTGAATATCTTGAGCTTATTGGTAGCAATCACAAATGAACTATTTTAGTGTCACAAATGTAAGGGATTTGTGAAAAACAAAAAATTATTTGTAGAATGATTAACGCTACTATTTTTAGTTGCGCAAAATTCCTTAGATTTGTTTAGCAAAAAACAGTATTTATGGCAACTAAAATTCTAGGTCTTCGAACTACCATTTACAAAACAAACGATTTAGCCAAAGCAAAAGAATGGTACATCAAAGCATTTCAAACACAGCCTTATTTTGATCAACCTTTCTATGTAGGATTCAATATTGGTGGTTATGAATTAGGACTTCAACCTGAAGAATCTGAACTATCAAAATCAGATGCTGTGGTGAGTTATTGGGGAGTTGAAAATATGAACGAACAGTATGAACATTTTTTAAATTTAGGAGCTACTATTCACGAAGCTCCTCAAAATGTGGGCGGGGAAATTATAGTAGCTACTCTCAAAGATCCTTGGAATAATGTCATCGGTTTAATTGATAACCCTCACTTTAAAACAGAATAAACATGGATACAAAACCAGTTATAGTCGTTCAAGAATACAATACCTCTATTGATATGGTATGGAATGCTCTAACCAATAAGGAAGAAATGAAATATTGGTATTTCAATTTACCCGAATTTTATGCTGTCAATGATTTTGAATTCCAATTTTATGGAGGTAAAGATGAAAACAATCAATATTTACATTTGTGTAAAATAACAGATGTTAGTTTACAAAATAAACTTTCCTATAGCTGGCGTTATGATGGTTATCCGGGCATTTCTTTTGTTACGTTTGAAGTATTTGAAAAAGATTCTAAAACAACATTAAAATTAACTCACACTGGTATTGAAACCTTTGAAAATGAAAACTCTGATTTTGCTAAGTCGGAGTTTGAAGCAGGTTGGAACTACATTTTACATACGGCATTAAAAAACTATTTAGAAGATTAATTATTCTATTATGCAACAAATTACACCTTTCCTCTGGTATGATGGTCAAGCTGAAGAAGCCGCTCGATTTTATACTTCCTTATTTAAAAACTCATCTGTGGATAGTGTTAATCCAATGGTGACTACATTTCAACTAAATGGATTGCAATTTAACGCACTAAATGGCGGACCTCAATTTAAATTCACTAATGCGATATCCCTTTTCGCCACCTTTACTAGCTTTGATGAAATTGACGAAATATGGAAACAATTAACCAATGACGGAACAATCTTAATGGAACTCAACGAATACCCATGGAGTAAGAAATACGGATGGGTTAATGATAAATACGGATTGTCATGGCAGTTGTTTTTTGGAGAGAAAGACCAACAAATTGCTCCCTTGCTCCTATTTGTTAAGGAACAATTTGGAAACGCTGAAGCTGCCATTGATTTATATACTTCCTTATTTGAAAACTCTGAAAAGATTACTGTAACTCGGTTTGGGGAGGCTTATCCTGGATTTGAAAACAACATTCAATATGCAGCATATTCCTTAAATGGTCAAACTTTTATGGCAATGGAAAGCCAAATGGAACATAACTTTACTTTCAATGAAGCCTTTTCCTTTGTGATTCATTGTAAAAATCAACAAGAAGTAGATTATTATTGGAATAAACTCATCGCCGATGGCGGTCAAGAAAGCCAATGTGCTTGGCTAAAAGACAAGTTTGGAATTTCATGGCAAGTAGTCCCTTCCCTTTTAATGCAATTATTGGGTGACAAAGACCGCGAAAAAGCAAATAGAGTAATGAAAGCTATGCTACAAATGAAAAAGGTAGATTGTCAAAAATTACAAGAGGCTTATGATGGAAAATAACAAGCTGTTATTGGCATTAATTTTTTATATAAACTCGCTTAAAAATAATAAGCGAGTTTTTTTATACTATGATTCAGAAACTAAATAAAACAAATCGGCAACAAATAATGCTTTAATAAATATAACCTATCTTTGCTACCAATAATTTTTGACACAAAACGTCAAAGCAAACCTATTTATGACATTCAACGATTTAAATTTATTAAAAAACATACAACAAGCATTAGCCGAAGAAGGTTACGAAACACCAACACCTATTCAGCAACAAGCTATTCCAATTATACTAGAAGGTACTGATTTAGTGGGTTGTGCTCAAACAGGTACAGGTAAAACAGCTGCTTTTGCTATTCCTATTATCAATTCATTACATCGATTAGTAGGCTCTTCTGCCAAACGAAAACTTATTAGAACCTTAGTTGTAACTCCTACAAGGGAACTTGCCATACAAATCGATGAGAGTTTTAATACCTACGGGAAATACACTAATATTCGTTCGATGGTTATTTTTGGAGGTGTAAGCCAAGTTCCTCAAGTAGACCAATTAAAAAAAGGAATTGATATCCTAATTGCAACCCCAGGAAGACTTTTAGATTTACACAAACAAGGTTATATTGATTTAGACCATTTACACTTTTTAGTACTCGATGAAGCCGATCAAATGTTGGATATGGGCTTCATTAATGATGTAAAGAAGATTGTAAAACTAACTCCTGACAATAGACAAACTCTTTTATTTTCAGCAACGATGCCTATGGCAATCCGTGAATTAGCGGATACTTTTTTGACAAAACCAAAATATGTATCAGTTACTCCTGTTTCCTCAACAGCAGAAACTGTAAATCAAAAAGTGTATTTTGTTGGAAAGGAAGACAAAAGAAAATTATTATATCATATCATACGAAATGATAAAATAGATAATGTTTTAGTTTTTACTAGAACGAAGCACGGAGCCGATAATGTAGTAAAAGCATTAAAGAAAAACGGAGTTACCGCCGAAGCCATTCACGGTGATAAATCTCAAAATGCTAGACAACGGGTGTTGGATGCCTTTAAAAACAAAGAAATATCTGTTTTAGTAGCCACTGACATTGCAGCACGTGGAATTGATATTGAAAGTTTACCCTTTGTAATCAATTTTGATATTCCAAACATCTCTGAAACGTATGTGCATCGAATTGGTAGAACAGGAAGAGCTGGAAATAGTGGCTTAGCCATATCCTTTTGTGCACAAGACGAGCAACCCTATTGGAAAGACATTGAGAAATTAATTAAAATCAATGTTAAAGTAGAAAAAGAACACCCTTATCCTTATACAGAAATGGCTCAAAATCCGGATGCAAAGCCCGATTTGAGAAATAAGAAAAAAGAAAATACTTCGAATTCTAGAAAGTCAGAAGCTTCTAAACAAAACAAAAAACGCTGGTATTAATCAGCGTTTTTTTTGTTTATAAGATTATTAATTACTTGAAATAATTTAGCTTGCTCAAATGGTTTGATAATAATATCATTCATACCACAAGATAATGCTTGTTCCAATATTTCTTGCTTATCAAAGGCCGTTAAAGCAATGATAGGAATACTTATTTCTTTTTTTCTAATCAATTTAGTGGTTTCAAATCCATTGATAATTGGCATATTTATATCCATTAAAACCACATCAAAATGTTCCGATTCTAGCAAATTGATGGCTGCATAACCATCATCTAAAATAGTACATTTGAAATTATTACTCTCCAATATTTTTTTAGTGACTATTTGATTAATTTTATTATCCTCGACTACCAATATTTTATAGAACTGATTCAGGGATAGATCAACCACAATATTGTTAATAATTTCATTCTTTTTAGATTCATCGGCGTCAAATCCTAAAGTAAACGAAAATGTAGTTCCTTTTCCTTCTTCGCTTTCAAGATGAACTTTACTGCCGAAGAGTTCTATCAAACGTTGAACAATGGACAGTCCTAAACCAGTCCCTTGATAATCACCCTCTTTGCGCTCTATTTGCACGAATTTTTCAAAAATCTTTTCTTGATCTTCTTTAGCAATCCCGACACCAGTATCTTTAACTTCAAAATATAAATAATGCTTGGAGCCTTCTATTCTAGCCAATTTAGCACAAACGGTTACGCTACCATCTTTGGTAAATTTAAGCGCATTACTCACTAAGTTCATAAACACTTGGGAAAGACGCAATTTATCTCCAATTAAAAACTCAGGTATTTTTGAATCAATTTCTGTATACAGTTTATTGTTATTTTTTACAGCTATGAATTCTAATGAATCCACTATTGTAATAATTTCATCTGTAATATTAAAAATCATATTTTCCAATGTGATTTTATTTTCTTCAATCTTATTAATTTGAAGCAAATCATTTACTAATGATAATAGATAGCGTGCGGAAAATTTCAATGAATTTAAATGAGGGCTATTAGCCAATTCTTTGTGCTCGTCAAGAATGATATTAGTGATACCAACTACACCATACAAAGGCGTTCTCAACTCATGACTTATTGTAGAAACAAATTGTGTTTTTAGTTGAGAAGCTTCTTCTGCTTTTTCCTTTGCAATTTTTAATTCCTCGTTGGCCATTTTCAAGTCTTTGTTGGAGCGTTCTCTATAGGAACTATTTTTATACAAAGAATAGAGTAACAGTAGTAATATGAATAGAATGATGACAAATAATAAAACTATTAATTTTGATTCTTTCAAATCTTTCAATTGTTGGTATTTTTCTCCTTCAATTTTATTGATTTGCCTTTGATATTCATCTAATTCAATTTCACTTCCTGCTAATTTTACTCGTTTAATTCGCTCTATTTTATATACTTTTTCCTTTAGCTCTTTATACAATTCCATGTAATACAATGACTTTTCATAATTTCTATTTTTCTTATAAAAATTTGAAAAATCAGTATATAAATCACAAATGTTTAAATCTAGTAATTCCTGTTTATTTTTTTTAGAAAGCTGTACCGCTTCATTGTAGTATTGTTCTGCCTTTGCATTTTGATTCAAAGAGCTATAATAGTTGCCGTAATACGAATTCAATGAAATTTTAGCTTCCAATTCTCCTTTTCTATTGACATAACTTTTACACTCGTCGAGGTATATTATGCCATCTTTAAAGTTTTTAATTCTAAAGTAAGCACTAACAAGATTTAGTTTAGTATAGATTAATTCCGTCGAATCATTTATTTTTAAAGAGTATGTAAGTGCCTTTTTGTAATAATCAATTCCTTTGTCGACATCTATTTTTTCAAAAGTGTAGACGTTCCCTAAATTGTTGTAAATCCAGTCTTTAATGGTGTCGTTACTAGTAAGTTTAGCATGACTTAAAGCATTATTGTAATAAATAACAGATTTATTTACATCGTAGAATTCTTCAAAATTTAACCCAATAACATTGTAAGCCTTTGCCATTAAGGCATCATCTTTTAGTCTATGAGCATCATTTAAAGCAGCTTTAGAAAGATTTAAAGATTTATCAATCTCGATTTTAAAAAAAGAATCTCCAGCATCAATTAGCATTTTTTCAATTTGCTTCTTTGAATGAACTCGTTCTTGAGAAACTCCAAATTGAAAAATGAAGAGTGCAATTAGTAGGGGGATTAATTTAATTACTTTCAATATATTCTAATTTAATATGTTAACTCAAAATGGGGCTTTAAGTACACAATTAGTATAAAAAATCCCAACCTAAATTGGGATGTAGTACAAATATAATTAATTTCTAATTAACTTTCTATATTTTAATCGTTTTGGTGTTAAATCCCCACCAAGTCGTTTCTTTTTATTCTCTTCATATTCGGAGAATCCTCCTTCAAAATAATAGACTTGTGAATCACCTTCAAAAGCTAAAATATGCGTACAAATTCTGTCTAAGAACCAACGGTCGTGAGAAATAACTACAGCACACCCCGCAAAATTCTCAAGTCCTTCTTCTAAAGCTCTTAGTGTATTAATATCCAAATCATTGGTTGGCTCATCTAATAATAGTACATTTCCCTCTTCTTTTAAGGTCATTGCTAGATGCAAACGATTACGCTCACCACCTGACAAAGCAGAAACTTTTTTGTTTTGCTCACTACCACCGAAGTTAAAACGAGAAAGATAAGCTCTAGAATTTACCTGTCTGCCGCCCATCATAATCAATTCTTGACCATCACAAAAATTTTCCCAAATAGATTTATTAGGATCTATATTAGAGTGTGCTTGATCGACATAGGCTATCTTAACCGTATCTCCTACTGCAAAAACACCACTGTCAGTTTCTTGTTCTCCCATTATCATTCTAAAAATAGTAGATTTCCCTGCTCCATTGGGACCGATAATTCCAACGATACCAGCTTGCGGTAAAGTAAAATTCAAATCGTCGTATAATAATTTATCACCAAATGCTTTGGCAACTCCTTTTGCTTCAATAACATTGGTACCCAAACGAGGGCCGTTAGGAATATAGATTTCTAATTTTTCGTCTAATTCTTTTTGGTCTTCATTTAACAACTTATCATAGTTCTGAAGACGTGCTTTTTGTTTTGTTTGTCGTCCTTTAGCACCTTGACGTACCCAATCTAACTCGCGTTCAAGTGTTTTTCTACGTTTTGAAGCCGTTTTCTCTTCTTGCTCCATACGTTTTGATTTTTGGTCCAACCAAGAAGAGTAATTCCCTTTCCATGGAATACCTTCTCCTCTATCCAATTCCAAAATCCATCCCGCCACATTATCTAAAAAGTATCTATCGTGAGTTACAGCGATTACGGTTCCTGCATATTGCGCTAAATGTTGTTCCAACCAAAGGACACTTTCAGCATCCAAGTGATTCGTTGGCTCATCTAATAATAATACATCTGGTTGTTGTAATAATAAACGACATAAAGCCACACGACGACGTTCTCCACCAGATAAATTCTTAACTGGAGTATCACCTTCTGGTGTTCGAAGCGCATCCATTGCTATTTCTAGTTTGGTATCCAATTCCCAAGCGCCTGAAGCATCTATTTTATCTTGTAAATCGGCTTGTCTGTCCATTAATTTTTGCATTTTATCAGCATCTTCATACACTTCTGGCAAACCAAACATATCATTAATCTTATTGAACTCTTCAAGAATGGCAACTGTCTCTGCTACACCTTCTTTCACAATTTCAATAACTGTTTTACTATCGTCTAATTGCGGCTCTTGTTCTAAATAACCAACCGTATAACCTGGTTGAAAAACTACATCGCCTTGGTAATTTTTATCAACACCTGCAATGATTTTTAATAAAGATGATTTTCCGGAACCATTCAATCCAAGTATACCAATTTTAGCTCCATAAAAGAAACTTAAATAAATATTTTTCAATACTTGTTTATCACTTCCTTGGTAGGATTTACTCAATTTTTGCATTGAGAATATAACTTTCTTATCGTCTGACATGGTATTGTATTTATATTTTAAATTTATTGTTTTATAATCTTCCTTTGAGTGAGCTGTACACCCATGCGTTAGCCAAAAATCCAACTCCAACGGCTCCAAATCCCCATCCTGCAGTATCAGCATAGCGATAAACCCCCAATGCAATTAAGATAAGACCCATGATAATCATAATTAAGGTGGCCCAACCTAAAACTGTATTTTTATTCATTCCCATAATTCAATTTTTAAACTTTGACGGCAAATATCGGGAATAATTATTTTTAATTAAATATTTTAACTAACATTTCCTTTAACAAATCATGATTTGGTAAAGCATTTGCACCTACTCCTTTACTCTTGACATCTATATCGCGCAAAGCAGCAATAATGGCACTTACCTTTCTCATTGGATAGTTTTTTAAAGCCAAATCGTAGTCTTTCAAAAAGAAAGGACTAACTCCCAGCATTGGGGCAACTGTTTTAGGATTTTTATCTTTAATTCCGTGGTATTTGAGCAACTTGACAAAAAAAGAAAAAACCAAACTGGTGGTAACCACCATAGGGTTGTCTTTTGGATTATCTGCAAAATATTGTGCTATCTGATAGGCTTTTACTTGATTTCGAGCACCTAAAGCATTTTGCAATTCAAACACATTAAAGTCTTTACTAAAGCCTATATTGACTTCAATATCTTTTGCGGAAATAGTATGTCCTTTTGGAAGTATGATTTCCAATTTAGTCAATTCATTGCTAATTTTACTTAAATCATTACCCAGAAACTCCACTAACATCGCATTGGCTTTGGGTTCAATAGTATAACCTTTGCCTTGCAGTACTCTAGAAATCCAAGTGCCTACTTGATTTTCGTACAGCTTCTTACTTTCAAAAACCAGTCCGTGTTTGTCAATGAGTTTAGTGACTTTCTTGCGTTTATCTAGGGTTTTATATTTATAAGCAAACACTAAAACCGTAGTAGGTTGCGGATTTTCAGCATAGGACTCAAGAGCATCAATAGTTCTAGAAAGATCTTGTGCCTCTCTAACTATGACCACTTGTCTATCCGCCATCATTGGATAGCGTTTTGCGCTGCCAACCACATCATCCATGGTGATATCGCGACCATACAAAATGGTTTGATTGAAATCGCGTTCGTGTTCTTGCAACACATTTTGCTCGATGTATTCCGTCAATTTATCAATATAATAAGGCTCATCTCCCATAAAAAAATAAATAGGCTTGATATTTCCTCCTTTTATATCGTTGATGATTTTTACAACTTCATCCATTGTTTTAGTATTCGGTGTTCAGTAACAGTTGGCAGTTCATCAAATTTAGTTAAATTTGCCTTATGCAAAAACTCAATTTTCCAATCTATTCGTTTCGGTTCAAAAATAGTGAAAATAAAGTAGCTATCTTCGATGAAATTAGGAAAAAATTTATCATCCTCACTCCCGAAGAATGGGTTCGTCAGCATGTAGTTCAGTATTTGTTGCAAGACAAAAACTATCCTAAATCCTATATCAACGTCGAAAAACTAATCAAAGTTAACGATTTAAGTAAACGATATGATGTCATTGTATATCAGCCTAATGGAGAAATATATTTGTTAATAGAATGCAAAGCTCCTGAAGTAACCATCACCCAACACACCTTTGATCAAATTGCCCGTTATAATTTAGTTTTGAATGCGAAATACTTAATGGTAAGCAACGGACTAAATCATTACTTTTGTCAAATGGATTTTGAAAAGGAGCAATATAATTTCTTACACGAACTTCCCGAATTCGAATAATAGATGAAAGACAAAAAAATAGCAGTCGTACTATTGAACTGGAATGGCGCCAAATTGTTAGAGCAATTTCTGCCATTTGTTGTGGCTTATTCTGATAAGGCTAACATCTACGTAGCCGATAATGCTTCTACCGACCATTCAATTCAGGTGATTCAAGAGCAATTTCCTTCGGTGACTATTATTCAAAACGATGGTAATTATGGTTTTGCTAATGGCTACAATATTGCGTTAAAAAACGTGGAAGAAGAATATTATGCTCTAGTCAATTCGGATATTGAAGTGACTGAAAATTGGCTGTCTCCTATTCTATCGATTTTTGATACCGAACCCGAAATAGCCATTATCCAACCTAAAATCCTCGATTATAAAAACAAATGCAATTTTGAATATGCGGGGGCCGCAGGGGGATTTATTGATAAATATGGTTTTCCTTTCTGTCGTGGTCGCGTTTTTGAAACTATAGAAAAAGACAATCATCAATATGACGATGAGCGGGAAATATTTTGGGCATCTGGTGCTTGTTTATTCATTAGAAAAGAAGTGTATAGAAACCTAAATGGTTTTGATGGCGATTTCTTTGCCCATCAAGAAGAAATAGATTTGTGTTGGCGTGCCTTCAATTTGGGTTATAAAGTAAAATACACTTACAAATCGGTGGTCTATCATGTGGGTGGTGCTACATTAAACCAAGGGAATCCTCGTAAAACCTATTTGAATTTTCGGAACTCCTTGTTGATGTTGGTGAAGAATCTACCTGAAAACCAATTGTTCGCTACCCTATTTATAAGATTGACCTTAGACGGGTTGGCAGGAATTCAATTCATCTGTAAAGGCAAATTCAGTCATTGCATTGCCGTTCTTAAAGCGCACTTTTCATTTTATCTTTTGCTGATTAAAAATATAAAGAAAAGAAGTACACATCAAAACAAGCACTATTATCACAGCAAAAGCATTGTTTACAATTATTTCATCAAGGGAATAAGCCTTTTTCAGTAAAATATTAACAATAGTTTATCGTATTTCTGGCTTGAAACCAATAGGAAATCGTAATTTTGCAGAAATTAATTTACCCTTTATGAAAAAAGTATTTTTTATCCTATCCTTGGTTGCCTTAAGCTTAACTTCTTGTGGTGCCAAAAAGAAAATTGCCGATTTAGAGCAAAAGAATAAAGAATGTCAAGATTTATTGAATTCTACTACTGTAAAACTGAATTTGTGTTTGACAGAAAAAGAAGCTTTAAACCAACAAAACGAGTATTTAAAGAAAAACAACACCGAGCTGATTAACAATGTAGGCAACATGACCACCTTAACCAAACAAGGTGCTCAAAACGTTGAGAAAGCACTGGAAACCATCAAAGAAAAAGATTTGAAAATAACTAGAATGCAAGACGCTTTGACTAAAAAAGACAGTGTTACGTTGGCATTAGTGACTAGTTTAAAAAGTTCAGTGGGAATTTCTGATCCTGATATCAATGTGAATGTTGAAAAAGGAGTCGTGTTTATATCGATTGCCGATAAACTATTATTTAAAAGCGGTAGCTATGTGGTAAGTGATAAAGCCAAAGAGGTTTTGTCCAAAGTTGCCAAAGTAGTGAATGACAAACCGACTTTTGAATGTATGGTAGAAGGACATACTGACAACGTGCCGTTTACAGGCAACGGAGTGTTAATTGACAACTGGGATTTGAGTGTAAAACGTTCTACGGCAATTATTAGAGTATTGACTAACGAGTTGGGTGTGAAACCGTCACAATTGATTGCTGCTGGAAGAAGCGAATTTATTCCGTTAGTAGATAACAAAACTGCTGAAAACAGAGCCATCAACAGGAGAACACGTATTGTAGTGTTACCTAAAATTGATGAGTTTTATGATATGATTGAAAAGGAAATGAAGAAAAAATAAGAGTCCCCTTTTATTTAGGAAACGCTTTGAGAAATCAAGGCGTTTTTTATTGAATTTTAATTGAACCTTTCAAATAATAGAAAAAACAATATTTTTTTTTATAATTTATATTTATTTACCTATTGTACATAATTCTATGATATTATCCTATATTTTTCTATTATTATCCTATACTTTTATAGCACAAAGCTATTTTTTATGTATTTATATCAAATTTATATAATATTATATCACAATTTTATATGATTACATTAAATTTTCATTTAGTTATATCTCTTTTTTTATAGCATTACATCATAATTTTTAATGATTATACTATATTTTTCTAGCATTATACTAAACTTTTATAGGATACTATTATGTTTATATGTAATACTATTATATATTTCTGCAATAATACTAACTTTTTATAAAACAAACGAATAAAAGACGTTTTTGATATTATGCTTTTGCCGTCATTTTTTAATTAAAAAAAATATCATTTATTTTCACCAGAGGAATATTATTTTATTTTAAATTCAAATGCTGTCGCTAATAATATGACCATTTTTAATACTTATTTTGATAAAGAAATTTACTTCAATTCAAGCAAAATTATTTTCAAGTGGCAAAATTGTGCTGCGTTATATAGATAATTGAGAATAGTTATTTTTTCAATAAAAATTCCATTGGAATAGGCAAGCGTTTGTTCCAAGATTTTTCACTATGGTCTGCTCCTTCAAATTTTTGAGTCATCCAATTCTTAGCTGTAAACCCTTTAGATTTCATAATGTCATCTACTATTAATTGTATAGGTTCATACATGGCATCTAAAGTTGCCGTCCCATAATCAAAATATATTTTATGGTTCTTAGGAGTGGGCAAATGATTTTTCAAATAATTAAAAAAGGCATTCGGAATAGGATTATTTTCTACTGAAAATATGCCCGGCCAATGCGTAGATAAACAAGCAGCACCTCCAAAGACATCAGGATATTCGCAAATAGCATAGATTGAAATCAAGCCACCCATGCTACTTCCCGCAATTAATGTATGTTCTGCATCAGTATACACTGAATATCTATTATCGATAATAGGCTTCAATTCCTTTACAATAAATTTCAAATAATTATCTGAATTGATTTTTCCACTATTAAATATACTTTGTCCATTACTTCTATTAGCTTTATATATAGAGTTCTGTTGGTTTTGTGTTAAGCTTTCAAAGGGTTTTTGTGGAAAGTAATCAATATGACGCGTAGTTGCATCAGAGGCTATTCCCACAATAATAACATCTTGAATTTTACCTTCTTTCAATAATTTAGAAAGTACATTATCGGCATCCCATGCTTGTTTATTCCATGTAGTTTCTGCATCAAATAACATTTGCCCATCGTGCATATACAAAACATTATATTTTTTGGTGTTTGAATAATTTTCAGGCAACCAAACATCAATATTTCTTGCGGTTACATAATTGGATTTAAAATTCTCGATTCTCTCAAGCTTTCCTGAAACTACTTTAGGAAGTGATTGAGAAAAAATAACATTAGATATCCATAAAATTCCAAGTATTATAATAGACTTTATCATGGCATTTTTTTTATATTAATTATCCCAACCAACCTTCTCTATCCAAACTTCTGTATTGAATAGCCTCAGCAATATGATTGGATTGTACTTCTTCTGAAGCTTCTAAATCGGCAATTGTTCTAGATACTTTTAAAATTCTATCATAAGCCCTTGCAGAAAGATTTAGTCGTTCCATAGCATTCTTGAGTAAATTTAATGAAGTTTCATTTAATATACAAAACTCTCGGATTTGTTTGGAGCTCATTTGTGCATTATAATGTATGTGGTTGAACGCTTCAAAACGCTTAGATTGTATTTCTCTTGCGTTAATAACACGTTTTCGAATCTCAACACTGCTTTCCGCTTTACGAGTTTCGGTTAATTTTTCAAAAGGAACGGGAGTTACTTCAATATGAATATCTATTCTATCCAATAAAGGGCCTGAAATTTTACTCATATAGCGTTGCATTTCGTGTGGAGAAGAACTCTGTGGAGAAGAAGGATCATTAAAATAACCACTCGGACTCGGATTCATGCTCGCCACCAACATAAAAGAAGATGGATAAGTTATAGTAAACTTGGCTCGAGAAATAGTCACTTCTCTATCTTCCAAGGGTTGACGCATGACTTCGAGAACTTCTCTTTTGAATTCTGGCAATTCATCGAGAAACAAAACCCCATTATGAGATAAAGAGATTTCACCTGGTTGAGGATAACTACCACCACCAACGAGAGAAACACTAGAGGCGGTATGGTGTGGCGAACGAAAAGGTCTTTGACTCATCAATCCAGCATCTTTTATTTTTCCTGCTACAGAATGAATTTTTGTCGTTTCTAAAGCTTCTTTCAGGGTCATCGGTGGTAAAATACTCGGCAATCGTTTAGCTAACATCGTTTTTCCTGAACCTGGAGGTCCAATTAAAATGATATTATGGCCACCAGCTGCAGCAATCTCCATGCAGCGTTTTATTGATTCCTGTCCTTTGACATCGGAGAAATCGAACTCGGGAAAATCTAATGTTTTATAAAACTCTTCACGAGTATCAATGACAGTCGGTTCTAAAGTTCCATTCCCTTGAAAAAAATCAATAACTTGAGTTACATTTTCAATTCCATAAACGTCAAGTCCATCCACAATAGCAGCTTCTTTAACATTTTGAATTGGGAGAAAAAATCCTTTAAACCCTTCTTCTCTTGCTTTTATAGCAATAGACAGGGCTCCTTTAATAGGTTGCAAACCACCATCGAGTGATAATTCTCCCATTATCATATACTTATCTAAATTATCACCTTTGATCTGTCCTGAAGCTACAAGAATACCTATAGCCAATGTCAAATCATAGGCAGAACCTTCTTTTCGCAAATCAGCAGGCGCTAAATTTATAGTGATTTTTTTACCAGGAAGGTAATACCCGTTGTTTTTGAGTGCGGCAGCAATTCGGTAACTGCTTTCTTTTATGGCGATATCAGCTAAACCCACAAGATGATACCCAACCCCTTTATCAATATTTACTTCTACTGTGATTGTAGTCGCTTCAACGCCAAAGACGGCGCTACCAAATACTTTTACTAACATGGCTTATATATTTAATTAAATGGCTAATAATGATACAAATATATAAAAGTTTTTGAATATAAAAAAACCGCAAAGATTAGTTGCGGTTTAGATAGTATTTTGAACATTACTTATTTTTTAAAATTAGCAATTCCTTTTTTTAGCCAACTTTCGTATAATTTTACATCTGGATCATAACTTGTTGTTGGAGTAACATTGTTTAAATTGTTTCCATCCAAATCAACTAGAACATATAAAGGTTGTGTGTTGGTTTTGTATTTTGTGATCATAAAATCGGTCCATTTATCTCCAATGGTAATAATTTCAGATCCAGTAGATTTTGAAACAAACTGTTGGTCCTTTGGTAAATCTCTCTTATCGTCTGCAAATAATGAAATTATTACTACTTCATTTTTCAATATTTTAGAAATATTTACCTCTGTCCAAACACTATTTTCCATTTTTCTACAATTTACGCAGGCATGACCTGTAAAATCTAAAAGAATTGGTTTTTTAACTTCTTTAGCATAGGCCAAACCTTTTTCATAATCGGTAAAAACAATTAAGCCGTGTTTGTTCAATTCCGCTCCATCCGGTAATTTTTCGTTCGACACTAAATTAGTAGAACAACCACCAAGACCATTTGGCGTTTCACTATATTCTTCTGGTGGCGGAAAAGCACTAATTAATTTAAGAGGCGCTCCCCAAAGGCCTGGAATCATATAAAAAGTAAACGACAAAACTAATAATGCTAACATTAATCGACCTACAGAAATATGTGATAAAGGAGAATCATGTGGTAAAGTTATTTTTCCTAATAAGTAAATTCCCCAAGTTCCAAAAATAGCGATCCAAATGGCCAAGAAAGTTTCTCTTTCAAACCAATGTAATTGCAAGACCAAGTCTGCATTTGATAAAAATTTAAAAGCTAAAGCTAATTCTAAAAACCCTAAAGAGACTTTTACTGTATTTAACCATCCACCAGATTTTGGCAAGGAATGCATCCAACCTGGAAACATTGCAAATAACATAAATGGTAATGCTAATGCTGTTGAAAATCCTAACATTCCAACTAAGGGAGCAATTCCACCTTTAGATGCAGATTCTACTAGTAAAGTTCCAACAATTGGTCCCGTGCAAGAAAAAGAAACGATTGCTAAAGCTAAAGCCATAAAGAAAATCCCTAAAATTCCACCTCTATCAGCTTGTTTATCTACTTTATTTGCCCATGAATTAGGCAACATAATCTCAAATGCTCCTAAAAAGGAGGTTGCAAAAAACAATAATAAAACAAAGAAAATTACATTAAACCATACATCTGTAGATAAGGCATTTAAGGCATCTGCACCAAAAATTTTAGTCACTGCAAGACCTAAAACAACATATATTCCAATAATTGAAATTCCATAAATAAGTGCATTTCGTTTACCTTGCGCCGGTGTTTTACTTTGTTTAGTAAAAAAACTAACTGTCATTGGAATCATAGGAAAAACACATGGTGTTAGCAAGGCAGCAAATCCTCCGAGGAAAGCTAAAAAGAAAATTTTCCAAAGCCCTTTTTTCTCTTCTTTTTTAGGTTCCGTTACTGGAGATTCTTTTGGTAATTGCTTTACTTCAGCTTTAGGAGTTTCAACAATATCAGTTAATGGTTTTGTAGAATCTTTTATTGAAACAGCCGCAATTGTTTCAGTTTTTTTAATGACAGGAATATCAAAAACTAAATCTACTTTGTCTTCAACACATTGATTTTGACATGCTTGAAAATCTATATTAACTACAATCTTATTGTTTTTAGGATTAGTAATTTTAATTTTTTGAGTTAATGTCGCTTTACTTTCAAAATAATACTCATCTACTCCAAAATCTTTATTAAATTCTTTTTTATAAGAGCTTTCCTTTGCTTTTCCAAGCAACTCATAGTTGCCCTTTACGTCTTTAAATGTTAAAACTAACGGGAGTGGTCCTCCGTCTGGAGTGAATTGGGAATACATGTGCCAACCATTTTCAATAGTTGCAGTCATTATCAAGTTGCATTCGGTATCGGATATTTTCTCTGTTTTGGCAGTCCATATTACAGGTTTTTTAATCTGTGCAGAACCATCTATTAGTGAAAATAAGGCAAATAATAATAAAATTAGTTTTTTCATTGAAGTGTAATTTGTAATATGTTAGTTGTGTTTGTTTCTACTTTAAATCGCTTATCTTGGCGCATTCCTATTACCCAAATAATTTGGTTATCAGAACACAAAAGCCATAGATTTGCTTTGTCTACTAAAGATAATTTTTCATCTTTAAAATACTTACTCAATTTCTTTTTCCCTTGCATTCCTAGCGGATAAAAATAATCGCCTTCCTCCCATTTTCTAATCGTTAAAGGAAAGCATAACTTATCTTCATCGACAAAGATACAATTTGAATTTGCATTAAAAATGTTACTCACATTACAAATGGACACATTTAAGGGAATTTTAACGCCCTTTGACTCTTTGTCCACGCAATAAACTTGATTTTTAGCACTATTTCCTTTAACATAAAGAAGTAGCGAATCTCTATCTTTTAATAAAACGTGATTCTCCGATAAGACTTGCTTCCCAGATTGTGCGTACACCAATTCATAAATATCATTCCAAGCTGTAAACTCAAATTGTTTCAACCATTGAAATAAATAAGCCTTATAATTTGGTAGTTTTAACAGTTCTTTCAAGTTAATTTTTAAAAGAGTACCACTTTCTTCAACAACCATTTTATAAACTAATTTGGATGCATCCTCCACTAAAGATTGAGATTGCTTTATATTCGCAATAGTTCTTTCAAAGGAAGTTAATAAGTTAGGATTCAATTCTTTTAAAACAGGAACAATGTCGTGACGCAATTTATTACGCAAATATTTATCCGATGCATTACTAGAATCTTCGCGCCATTTAATAGCATTTTTTTTGGCAAAACTTTCAATTTCATTTCTAGAAAACGGCAATAACGGACGGATAATTTTATCATTCTGATTTGGAATTCCTGTCAATCCATCTATACCTGTTCCTCTACTGAAATTGATTAAAAAAGTTTCTAAACTATCATCCAAATGATGTGCCGTCAAAAGATAATTGTAGTTTTCCTTCTCTAACAGTTCGTAAAACCAATCATAACGCAATTTTCTTGCGGCCAATTGGATAGATAATTTATAATCATCAGCAAATTGTTTGGTATCAAATTTTTGAAAGAATAACGGAATTGAAAAAGAATCGCAAATTGATTTTACAAAGTTTGCATCTCCGTTACTTTCATTATGACGTAATTGAAAATTGCAATGAGCAACAGCAAAATCAAACTGCAATTGCTTGAATAAATAAACCAAAACCATACTATCAATGCCACCACTAACCGCCAAAAGAAGTTTCTTTTCCTTTAGAAATGGAAAGTTGATTTGTAAATGATTTTGCAGTTTTTGTAACATCCTTCAAAAGTAAGAAATATATTTAACTCAAAACTTCAAACATGGCTTTGGCCTTCAACAAACATTCTTCATATTCTTTTTCAATTTCAGATAACGAAGTTATGGCGCTTCCTACAGAAAAGGAAACATACTTATTTTTTGAATTGTAAAGGATACTCCTGATAACCACATTAAAATCAAAATCTCCATTAGGTGTAAAATACCCAACGGCACCACTGTACAATCCGCGTTTGGTTTCTTCTAGATTTTCAATAATATTCATCGCTGAAATTTTAGGCGCACCGGTCATACTTCCCATTGGGAAAGTGGTTCTCAAAATTTCTATAGGTGATGTTGTATGCTCGACATTAGAAACAACAGTAGAAATCATTTGATGCACTTGTTTAAACGAATAAATTCCGCAAAGTTCTTCTACAGCAACGCTTCCTTTAGTTGCTGTATGCGATAAATCATTTCGAACCAAGTCAACAATCATAATGTTTTCCGAACGTTCTTTAGGATTTTCTGAAAGTTCAAATTTTGACTTTTCGTCTAAATCTAAATCATCAAAACGTTTTGCAGTACCTTTTATAGGTTGCGATATGACTTTAGAATCTTCTTTTTTCAAATAACGTTCTGGCGAAGCCGATAGTAAATACCAATTATTATTTTTAAAATAAACTGCAAATGGCGGTTCGGAAATAGCATTTAGTTTTTGGTATACTTCTATGGGTTCAATTGCAGTATTCTCAGCATAAAATTCCATACAGAAATTAGCTTCATAAATATCCCCACGCTGAATGTGATCCAGTATTTTATTGGCTTTATCAAGGTAGCTTTCTTTTGATATTCTTTGCTCAATCTGTATTTCTGAACACTTAACATTTAATACTGAACACTGATTTATTTCATTAAAATCCTCTTCCATTTCATCATCACACATATTCAAATACTGGATTTCCAATTGGTTTTCTTTAAGCAGAAAGAGTTTTTTTGGTTGAAAGAAATACAAATCTGGAAAATCCAATCCGTCATAATTGTTCGATTGTAACTCTTCTACATCATTTTTTAAATCATAGGATAAATAGCCAAACAACCAATCTTTCGTCTGACTTTGGTATTGATGCAAATCTTCAAATGCCTTTTCAAAATCAGTTTTAATGGATGTTAATGCATCAATGGCCAACATACAATCGTAGCTAGAATACGTTTGATGGTATTCGTTAGAATCAAGAAAAGCTACTTCTCTAAACTGATTAGACCACAACAAAAGTTGATTCTTAAATTCAGAAGGATTTGCAATAGTTTTAGAAAGGATTGTTCTCAAAAGGTGGATTTTATTTTCCAAAATTACGATAAATTTATTTTAAGCTAAACTTAAGTTTTTAGTTTTTTTGGCACGGTTTTTAGTTTACTCCAATTAACCAATTATTCACTTAAAATTCATTTTGATTATTGATAAAAAACTAGTTTATACCTATTAGTTAAATACAATTATATCAATAATAACTTTAAAATGAATTTTTATGAACAGAAACACCAAATTCGCATTGGCTTTGCTTTTAATAGGCATAGCAATTTCTTGTAAACAATCTGAAAAAGTAGAAGCCGCCTCTGACATTACTAAATCAGTAGCTGCTGATAGTACAAGTGTAATTTCATCGTCTGCAGCAGTACAACCCAAGAACAGCACTCGAAAGTTTGTGAGATCCGCCGATATCAAGTTTAAAGTAAAAAACGTTGCCAAATCCACTGGAATAATAGAAGATGCTACTACAAGATTTGGCGGAATTGTAACTTACACCAATCTCCAAAGTACCATTAACGATGAAGACCGCACTAAAGTGAGTCCTCATAGTACTTTGGTTACCACAAAATATACTGTTGAAAACAGCATGACAATTAGAGTTCCCAATACGCAATTGGATACTGTAATTAAAACTATAGCGCACCAAATAGGCTTTTTAAATTATCGTGTGATTAAAGCCGACGATGTCACATTGCAAATGCTTTCCAATACAATGGCACAGCACAGAAGTACTTCAACTGAAAAAAGAATTGCTACAGCTATTGATACTAAAGGCAAAAAGC
>CAIWKX010000237.1 GCA_903913315.1 uncultured Bacteroidota bacterium
ATATCAAGGCGATGCTATATTGTTTGGATTGAAATTATTAAATGCGATGGAATAATTCATGAATTATAGTTTTAAAATGTTGTTTAGCAATCTAAAGAAGTCGTTTTATTTTATTTCAGTTTTACTATTATTTATTGAGCCCGCATTGTTTGCTCAATATAATTTTACTAAAGTAGATCTTGCATTGGAACAAGCTCAGCGTACTTTGGGAAAAAACATGGTTGTTTTAGTCTATAAAGACGGGGAAATCATTTATAAAAAAGAGTCAGGGAAATTTACCGAACAAACCCAAGAACCTATTGCTAGTTGTAGCAAATGGTTAACGGCAGCTTTGGTCATGACGTTTATAGACGAAGGCAAATTATCATTAGATGATAAAGTGAGCTCTTATTTGCCTTCCTTTAAAATAGCTGGTAAAAATACTATCACTATCAAACAATGCATGTCGCAAATGACGGGCATTCATCAAGAGCCTATCAAGCTAATGAAACTTTTAACCCAAAAGAAATACAAAACATTAGAAGAAGAAGTTAATGATTTTGCCTCCAAAAGAACAAATGATTTTGAAAATGGAACCGCTTTCTTTTATGGAAATGTAGGATTGAATATAGCTGCTAGAGTTATAGAGGTTATTGGTAAAAAAGATTTTTCACAATTGATGAAGGAAAGAATACTGCAACCCCTAGAGATGAATAGTACCCATTTCGACAAAAATAACGAAGCGCCAAATCCTTCAGGAGGAGCTGTTTCATCTGCAAAAGAGTATATGAATTTTTTAGTAATGCTAGTCAATAATGGTCAATTTAAGGGAAAACAAATACTTTCTGAAAAAGCAATTACTACTTTAAAAGAACCACAAACCTCGTTGGACAAAATAAAATATGCCCCAAAAGTAGCCGAGGGTTTTAATTATGCTTTAGGTTGTTGGATAGAAGATACAGACTATAGAGGTAATTCAACAGTATTATCCTGTCCGGGATTATTTGGGACTTGGCCTTTAGTAGATTATCAAAATGAGTATTCGTGTTTGTTTTTTGTAAAAAGCCTTCTTAGTGAGCAAAAAGCATCTACTTACTTAGCTATAAAAAAGAGTATTGATAGTGTTTTAGCAACAAAGAAGTAAAATCGCTTTTACTTAAAGAAAACATCATATCCAAATCGGATTAATGTTCCTATAACGACCACTAAAAAGAAAATTCTTATAAATCCATTTCCTTTTTTGATGGCAAGCTTGGCTCCTACCCAACCACCCATAGCATTGCAGATTGCCATTGGGATAGCAATTGCCCAAATTATCTTTCCTTTAAGAATAAATAAACAAATTGAACCAAAATTGGTTGCAAGATTGACCATTTTAGCATTTGCGGAAGCATGAAGAAAATCAAAACCAAGAATGGCTACAAATCCTAACACTAAGAAACTCCCAGTCCCTGGACCTATAAACCCATCATAAAAGCCAATGCAGCTACTCATCACAACAGCAAGAGCTAATTGTCTTTTGGGAGATAAGTTCTTTTCTTGATGAATACCAAAGTTCTTTTTAGTAAAAGTATAAATAGCGATTACACTTAAAACGACTAACAGTATAGGTTTCATAAAATTATTACTTACCAAAGTCAGTACATTGGACCCTAAAAAAGCGGCACTAAAAGCAACTAGTGCCATAATGAAAAGCAATTTCCAATTCATTTCTACCTTCTTCAAATACTGACGCGCAGCAAAAGCAGTGCCACTAAAAGCTGGTATTTTTAAGGAGCCAATAACGGTCGAAACTGCTAAATTGGGCAACGCTATCAAAGCGACAGGAGTTTGGATTAATCCACCACCACCTACGATGGCATCCACAAATCCTGCAAAGAAAGCAGCAATACAGAGTAAAATTAATAAGTAGGTTTCCATAAATTAAAAATAAAAAGAGGCACAATTTGCGCCTCTAAACTCTATTTTATATACTCTATTTCTATACTCTAACAATATTAGCTCCAAGGGCTCTCAATCGTTCATCAATTCTTTCGTACCCTCTGTCAATTTGCTCAATATTTTGGATAGTTGAAGTTCCTTTGGCAGAAAGAGCTGCAATTAACAATGAGATTCCGGCTCGAATATCTGGAGAACTCATTACGGTGGCCTTTAATTGCGATTTAAAATTATGGCCCATAACCACTGCTCTGTGCGGATCACATAACATAATTTTAGCTCCCATATCAATCAATTTATCCACAAAAAACAAACGGCTTTCAAACATTTTTTGATGAATCAACACATCACCATTCGCTTGAGTAGCCACCACTAACACAATACTTAATAAGTCGGGCGTAAATCCTGGCCATGGCGCATCGGCAATCGTCAAAATAGAACCATCAATATCGGTTTTAATTTCGTATCCATTTTCGTGTGTTGGAATATAAATATCATCGCCTCTTCGTTCCAATGTAATTCCTAATTTTCTAAACACACTCGGAATTACACCAAGGTTGTCCCAAGAAACATTTTTAATGGTAATTTCGCTTCTTGTCATTGCGGCAAGACCAATCCAAGAACCAATTTCAATCATATCGGGAAGAATTCGATGATCACAACCCACTAGAGATTCCACCCCATCAATAATTAACATATTAGAGCCAACCCCTTTGATATTTGCTCCCATTGAATTCAACATTTTACACAACTGTTGCAAATAAGGTTCGCAAGCAGCGTTGTAAATTGTAGTCGTTCCTTCTGCTAAGACAGCAGCCATCACAATATTAGCAGTTCCTGTTACTGACGCTTCATCAAGCAACATATAAGCTCCTTTTAATCGTCCTACATTTTCAACACCATAAAAATGATCTTCTTTTTCGTAACGAAATTTAGCCCCCAAATTAATGAATCCTTCAAAATGAGTATCTAATCTTCTTCTTCCTATTTTGTCACCTCCAGGTTTTGGAATATATCCTTTGCCGAAACGTGCTAAAAGTGGTCCAACAATCATGATAGAACCTCTTAACGAGCCCCCTTCTTTTTTGAAAGCTTCGGTTTCAAGATAGCCTACATTGACATCATCAGCTTGAAAAGTAATGGAACCGGGCCCATTTTTTTGCATCTTCACTCCTAAGTTTCCTAAAAGAGTAATCAATTTATTGACATCAATAATATCGGGGATATTACTAATAGTCACTTTTTCTGGAGTTAAAAGTACTGCACACAATATTTGCAATGCCTCATTTTTAGCTCCTTGTGGTGTAACATCACCTTTGAGTCGAATGCCTCCTTCAATTTTAAAAGTTCCCATATTTTTTTATTGTCTGTCTTCCGTTATCAACCGTCTAAAAAAACAGTCAACTGACAACAGTCAACTTATTTCGGATTATTGTTATTGTTGTTGTTTTTAATAAATGGTTTCTTGCCTGGCATTGGCTTTTTAAAACCTTGAATTTTTAAATTCTTTTGTGGCATTAGTGATTTATTAGACACTTTTTTATTGGTTCTAATTAAATCAGTAGTGGTAGAAAGTTCTTCTTCACTTTGAATCAAGTTGATAGTTCCTTCGGACAATTCATATAAATGTTCAAAGATAACAGCGTCGGTAACTGTATCTTTATTCCAACTCAAATAGGATTTTTTCATGTGATTGGCAATTACTTTCACCAAGGCACTTTTCATTTCACCTTCTTCCCATTTGTTGGCTACTTCTATCATGTATTTGATATTGTTGCCATAAAAACGGTACTTTGGATTCTTTTGCGGATAAGCCAAACGCTCTGGTTTCAAATTAATGACATCACGTGTAGGAATTGGATAAGGCGAATCTGCCACCAATTTAAAATCAGACATAATAAAAATCTGATCCCAAAGTTTGTGCTGAAAATCGGGCACGTCACGCAAATGGGGATTCAAACTTCCCATCACTTGAATGATGTATTTTGCCGCTTTGTTTCTTTCAACATCGTCTTTAATTACCACTGCTAAGTCGATCAATTTTTGTAAATGACGACCATATTCTGGGATGATTAAATGCGGACGTTCAGCATTGTATTCTAAATTGAATACAACATCGTTTGCATTTTCTTTTATATATTTTGGTACCATATTAAAATGAAATTATTCCTTCTATTGAAGAAACTTCTAAGTATTTTTCAACCACATCATCTGGAGATTCCATCGTAACATTGATTGAAACTGAAGTATATTTTCCTGCTTTTGATTGTTGTGTTTTTATTACCGCGCCCATATTGTCAAATGCATTTTCAACTTCTTCAATCTTTTTTGCATCGGTAGGCACAATAAATTTATAAAGGTATTCTGATGGCCATGTAGAAGTATTATTTAACTCCTCTTTTAGGCGAATGTAAAATTCTTCGGTCTTTTTATCCATTCTTCAATTAAAATAAAGGCAAATATACATTTTTGATATTATATATTGGATAATGGATATTAGATTTTTATGGAGGTAAACTCCCTTAAGGTAGTAAATTGAAATAGCTTTTTATTCTTTCTTTACAAAAATGTATAGTGAATTACCAATTAAGCTAATTAAATTCACATTTTTGAGATATTAATTTACATTAATGCGATTTTAATTTACATTTTTGCAAATTTAATTTACATTTTTGAGATTTAAATTAACATTAATGAGAATTTAATTTCCTTTTTTGCTGTTTAAATATACAAAAATGTAAACTTTAGGTAAAAGAAAATAAATTGGGAGTATTCAGTGCATACTAGAAAAATGATTGGAAATAACTATTTTACTTTAGCCGTACTATCTGCAATGATATTTTGAGTCTCATACCCTGCAAATTGCTTTAAATAGCTTTTAATAGAAGTTCCATACCCGTCACGGCATTTCTTTTTACCGTTAGATTCTAAATATTTTCTAACTGAACCCGCGCCTCCTAAATGAGCTGCCGCCAAAATACCCGATTCCGTAATTTTTACACCATCGATTGTTTTACCACGATAGTTTTCAATGATGTCTTGCAGTTTGGATTTGTTGATTTTTACCAAAGCAATGAATGCTTTTTCTTGTAATAATGGATTGTTTAAAAATTCTGAATTGCTATGAATTCCAAGTGTACGAAGTGCCGAGGTCCCAAATTGGTATTTCCCCATATACCCTAGTGTATTGACTAATTTGTATTGCCCCTGTGATTCTTTAATTCCAATAGCTTCTGAAAATCCAACAAAGTGTTTTCCGATAAAAGGGGTGGATTGATTAAGATAATCTGTGGATTTTAATGATGGGAATTGGTAGCCCAATTCTTCTTTTTCGCTTACATGAAATTCTTTCTTATTTAATGTGTCTACCGATTTAAAAGCGGTGCTAATAAATCCAACTACTACAAAGATTCCGATGTAAAACGACCATTTATTTATCATAAAGTGTAATTTCCAAGCGCTGTCACCATCTTGATATTGACGGGCAAATATACAACTTATTTTTAAATAAAATTGATTTCCAAGTACTTATGGATTTTAGAAGTACAAATAATGAAATCTAAAACCTGTAACGTTACTGATTTCAATGGTTGGCGCGGGAATTTTAATCGATGTAAAAACAGAGAAAATGGTCTTTAAAAGATGTGATTTGGTTTGAATTTTAGATAAATCGGCATCCAAACTCAAGTAAAATTGTCTTGTTCTTTGGTATTTTGGATACAAATCGGAATCTTTAAAGTTTTCCGTTCCCGATATCATGCCATCGGCACCATATCCTAGCGCAAGATTCAACCAAACTGGTAGTTTAGATTGTTTAAAAAAAGAATGCATGTTGGCAGAAAGCCAATAAGTTTGCCCATTATAATCTTTTAATATTTGCTGCGTAAAGGAACTCCCCAATTCCTCAGGACGCACTGCTGCATAGGAAGTAGTATGAAAAGAAAACTTGGGCACAATTCGTTGTTCTTTCCAAAGTAATTCCTGAGAAACAAAAAATGTTGTTCCTGTTGCGTTGGCAGCCATATCACCCCAAGAAAATCCCCATTGCGAAGAATATCCATCAAAGACTTCAACGGTAGTCATAAAAGCAAGCCCTAAAGTAGCACCATATAGCAGTTGACTTTGTTTACTGCATCCGCTCCATTGTAGAGCATTTGCACCAAAAGTTCCTATATGATAGGATGAAAATAAATGCCCCGCTTTGTCCATTTGCAACCATTCTTGATTATCATTAATGGAATGCAAATTGGAATGAGGATAACCAGCATACCAAAGTTGATTGAGTCCAACCAATGCTAATGAAGCTGTAGAGGCTTCACTAATAACAAGAGTATTACGTCGCGGTTTATTTAAAGAATCTGAAGGTTTTAAAAACGAATCTACAGTGGTTTGAGAAAATCCAAAAACAGATTTAAGTATAAAAATAATAAGTAATATAACTCTTAAATTATTCAACACCTATCTTTTAGTTCCAGTACTATTCAACCAATCTGCATATTTTTTGGCATTAACTTGATGTTGTGCAAATGTAGAAGCAAATTCATGATACCCAAATTTTTCTACACTAGCACAAAAATAAATATAATCATGTTTCTCAGGATTTAAAACCGCATCAATTGCGCTTATATCAGGCTGTGCTATAGGTCCAGGAGGTAATCCTAAATTAATATAAGTATTATAAGGAGATTGTATTTTTAAATCGCCATACAACACTCTTTTTATCACTTGATTGAAATCATTATCTCTCAACTTCAACGCATAAATAATAGTTGGATCACCTTGAAGTGGCATTCCTTGTTTTAATCTATTCAAATAGGCTCCTGCCACTCTGGGACGCTCGTCTAATTTTACTGATTCTTTGTGAACAATAGAAGCCAAAGTAATCACTTGTTCTGGAGTCATTCCAAGTTTTTCGGCTTTTGCCAAACGATCTTTGTTCCAAAACTTTCTATATTCGTCAAGCATTTTATCCCGAAATTTATCGGCAGAGGTGTTCCAATAAAATTCATACGAATTTGGGATAAACATCGCTATAACATTCTCTTTTGTGAAACCATTCTTTTTTAAAAATAAGCTATCTCTAAATGAAGTCATTAATTTTAAAGAATCGGCTTCAATTTCAGAGCCAATTCGCTGAGCCACATTTTCCAATCGTTCTTGATTATTAAATGCAATTTTAACCGGTACATTTTTTCTTAAGGAAGCTACCAAACTATAGCTACTCATTCCTTTTTTAAATAAAAATCGTCCAGGCTTTATATTTTTCTCATACGAACGAAGACTTGCCATACATTCAAAATCGCTCATGTTTTTAACATAAGGAGCAATAATTTTTTTGACCTCTTCATATTTTGAGCCCGTTGGAATTTTTATATAAAATTCTTTAGTAATTGCTTTAGTGTTATCTGTAAAATATTTTAGATAAACGACAGCACTTAATAAAAGACAAATTCCTACAATACCTATAACTATGGTTTTAAATTTCTTATTCAAAATTTTATTGATTTAATTATTTGGGTTAATCAACTGAAAAATAGCTTCGTCTTGATACTTGTTGTTCATGTATACCCACTCTTTTTTAACTCCAATTTTCTGGAAGCCAAAAATAGCAAAAAGGTTTAAACTTGAACTATTCTCTACTCCAATATTTGCAAATAGTTGGTGCAGTTGCAATTGATTAAATGAGAAGTCAATGACTAAGCTCAAGGCTTCTTTACCATAACCTTTGCTCCTATCTTCTTTATTTTGGATTACAATTCCAATTCCAGCTCGATTATTTTTGGGGTCAAATTCAAATAAGTCAATTAATCCAATTGCTTTATCCGATGTATTGGTACAAATTGCCAAACGCAATTGTTTGGCTTCATAGATATCTTGATGGGCATTTTCAAGATATTGTCGAATGAGAAATTTGCTATAAGGTGTTTGTGTATTGCTCACTTCCCAAATGTCTTCGTCGTTTTCTATAGCATAGATAAACTCTAAATCTTCGGGTTCGAGTGCGCGGAGGTAAATAGTATTTCCTTTTAAGGTCATAGAAGTTTAGATTTCAATTATTCCTTCAAAAACAAAAGTTGCAGGCCCTTCTAAAAAAACATTTTCATATCCTTTGTTTGTTTTCTCGAAAGAGACTTTCAACGTTCCTCCTTGAACATCAATGTCAATACTATTTGAATTTGTTTTTCCTAGGGCGTGCATGGCAATGGCTGTTGCCGTTGCTCCGGTTCCACAAGATAATGTTTCATCTTCCACGCCTCGCTCATAGGTTCTCAACCGAAAATGATTGTCTGAAATCTGATATACAAAATTCACATTACTCCCTGCTTTTCCATACAAATCAGAGTGACGAATTTTGGCTCCATTCGTTTTTACATCATAATTTTCAATGTCATTTACCAAAGTTACATGATGTGGAGAGCCTGTGTTTAAAAAAACATATCCTGCTTCGATTTTTACGTCTTCAACATTCTTCATTTGAAGAGAAACAATTCCACTTTCTAAAATAGTTGCATGGTGCAAACCATCTGTTGCAATAAAAGTAGTTTGAGAATTATGTATAACGTTGCTATGTTTTGCAAAAGCTACGATACATCTTCCTCCATTCCCACACATTGAACTTTCATTTCCATCAGAATTAAAATACACCATTCTGAAATCGTTTTCTGAATCGTTTTCTAATAAAATTAATCCATCTGCGCCAATTCCGAATTTTCGATCGCACAATTTTTCAATTAAACGAATATTATCTTTTGGAAAAAAATATTGACGATTATCTATCATCACAAAGTCATTCCCTGTTCCTTGATATTTATGAAATTTAATTTGCATATTTATTAAATATTGAGGCACAAAGTTACAAATATTAATGTTACGTTAAAGATTGTTAAACGAGCGTTAAAGCATTTTATAGAATATAAAAAAATTATAATTTTACTTTCGAATTTTAAAACTTAAATGATATGAAACGATTTTCGAGTCTATTTTTAGTAGCATTATTAAGCGGTGCCACTACTCTTGGTGGTTACAAATTATTTATTGAAAAAGGAGTGGGTAGCCACTCCATAATTACTCAAAGTTCTGAAAATTACGGAAGAACAGTAGGAATGAATGCAGAGAATATTGATTTTACTTCTGCAGCAGATAAATCGGTGCATACCGTAGTTCACGTAAAAAATGTATCGGTAAGAACTGTCTACAACCCAATTATGCAATTTTTCTATGGGTCGAATGGAGGATCACAACAACAAGAACAAATAGGAACTGGTTCAGGAGTAATTATTTCAGAAGATGGATATATTGTTACCAATAACCACGTAATAAAAGACGCTACTGAATTGGAAGTTACTTTAAACAATAAAAAAGTTTATAAAGCAAAGCTTATTGGAACGGATTCTAAAATGGACATTGCTTTATTGAAAATAAATGCTGATGAGAAATTACCGTATTCCACTTTTGCAGATTCCGACCAAGTAAGAGTTGGGGAATGGGTATTAGCTGTTGGAAACCCGTATAATTTAACCTCTACTGTTACCGCTGGTATCGTTTCCGCTAAAGCTAGAAATCTAGACACTAATGGTATTCAATCTTTTATCCAAACCGACGCTGCAGTTAACCCTGGAAATTCAGG
>CAIWKX010000238.1 GCA_903913315.1 uncultured Bacteroidota bacterium
ATATTTCTTTACTTCGTGGCTCTTAGCTGACAACTGGCCTTCTTCAATAACTTCACTCATACGTGCTCCAAAATTTTACAAGGAGCCCGATGGTGCCTACTTAAAGATAACTATTCAATATGTGTTGCTTGGACGCTTACGTGCAAGTCATTCACCTGAGTTAAAAAAATAGCTGGCCTAACGCTGTACAGAATGAAATAAGGTTTATAGAGAGGGGGCTCCACCCAAGCCCGTGTAGTGCTGGGTTTAGCCCCTGGAGAGAAGGCCCGCACTGTTCTGATCGATAGCCGCTTTGAGCTCTCTAAGTCTTTTGCAATGCCAGGTTTCCACTTCCTCATTCCTCTCTCAAGCCCTTCACTGATCGACAATTGTAAAAATAGGCTCTGATTGGCTTTTGCAATGACTAAAATGAGTCGGTAATGCCTGTTCGCACTCGCCGACAGCAGTTCAAAACGTCGATGTTTTCAGCATATCGACATCGTCAGCTCATCATCTGATACCTACCGTCTATCTGCAAGATCGAGTACAAACGTATGGCCACAATGAAGCAGACGCCGTTACGTGAGGGCTAATCCGCGAACGGCGGCAACCAATCCAAACCCGCTATTGATCAAGCTGATAGGAAGCCTATTCAAATAGAGTAATACTAAATATCCAATAGCGAGGGGAGTGATACGTTTATCATTAGGTATTTGTAAATCAATCTCATATATAGGATAAAAGAAGTTGGAGTTGTAAATTCCTAACTATCCACTTTAAATTAATTTCCATATTTTCACAGTAATTTTAAAGTACTCAGTAAATACCTAAAGAAGCAGAGACAGTTTAAAACAAAACTAGTGAAGTCGATGCAGCACAAAACAGATAAAAGTCAATGAAATTTCTTTGATGTAAAGAAGTGAAGGCGATCACAGCAATTGCAGTCAATACAAAAAAAGAACGTACCACTCTTTAATGCTACTCAAGGTTAAATATAGTTAAAAATCTTTCCCGCATAAGTTCTTTCCGTGCCGTTATAAAATCTTCGTATCTTTCAACACGCCACAGTTCCTTGTTTGTTGGAATAAAATTACTTTTCAAATAATCTTCAGCCTTATCTTCTAACCATTCGTGTAAAGGAGTAGCCCCACGTTGTGCATTTCGCGCTGGTGGACTAAGCGCAAGATTAGCGATGTCGTGTTCTCGACCAGCCGTAAGGGATGGGTTATTTTTTTTCCATTCTTTTTGTGGAAATAAATGATCAAGGTGTGGGTTATCGTAACTCCAAGGCTTGTGATCGCATAACATTAAAAGAACTAACAGACATGCTGATTTTTTTTTCTTATAGTTAACGTTATCAAATATAAATTGAATAGTATCCCTGTGAGCGATTGGATTCTCCCTAGAATCCCTTGCGCCTGAGTCTAGAGCTTCAATATTAAATTGTCCATTTATACAACCACTATTTTCTAATTTAGATCTCAAGTTATGAATAGTTGAATCCGAGGTTCCACTAAAAATACCATTAATAAGCGCTCCTTGTAACCATACTCGAATAGTATTATTTAAATTAATTAATTTGTCATCAATAGGCCTATCTAAATCAACAATCGGGATTCTCTGCGAAAACAAGAAAAAAGCAATTGGCAAAAGAGCATTGCCGCTTGTAAGAGTATCTCCGTCTATGCCAAAACTTTTGACCAACTTAACAGTTGCTAATAATGCTTTGGTTATTTTGTCCCATTCTCTAACGATTTCTACGCAAATAGATGCTGAAAAGCTTTTAAGATCGTAAGCTACAGGTTTTTTAAGCAAAACTAAACACGCTTTCATTACAAAATCGATATCTAATCGGGTTTTATTACCCAGATAATTATTTAAATCTTCAACAAGTTTATTTACAATTTGTTTCGCTGATTGATTAGCTTCATTTCGAGGCCAATGCAGTATAAGCGTTGAAAGCATTAATTCCGATTTTTTAAGCTCAGTTCCGCCATTATTCACTCTCATAAATATATCTAGCATCTTGTATTGATCTGAATCTCGCTCTATTTGGAAAGCAAGCACTTGATCGACAAATAAAACGTTATGAAGTTTGACTAAATTGGAACGTACAATTTCTCTCTTAACTGTATCAGTTTCACCGAAATATCCATAAATTTCATTAATTTTTTCCTCTAACTCGTTATTTTCACGCCTCTGATAAATCTCATTAACGGAGACCCAACACTCCGATGGTTTCGTTTCACTGGCAGATGAGTATCCTGATGTCGATCTGAATTCAAATTTAAATTTATAGCCTTTATCAAAATCAGGACTTTTATGAAAAAAAACATCCATATGTAATTTTTCCAAAGGTTTTGCCCTGGCGGAGCGGTAATCACCCACTAACCCAACATAAAGAGAAGTCAATCTTTGCTGTCCATCTAGTACAAATGTCAAGTCTTTACCATATAACTTTGCATTTGATGCTATAGGTCTATTACCTTTTTTTACAATTTCTTTTAAAAAATAATATTTTTCAAATTGATTAGTTGATTCCTTAGGGATTTCCCAAAATAAAAAAGTACTTATGGGATATCCTTGCAATAAAGAGTCGAATAATGCACAAATTTGGTCAGGCGCCCAAACAAATTCTCGTTGCAAGGCCGGCAAAAAATATTCATCATTAATTTTAGGAATGATGTTTGCAATTGTATCGACTTTAAATTTCATTTGATTACTCATTAATTTACCAACACCAACTCTTATTATATTAGCAAAATATTCACTTTATTTCGGACTCATACTTCAAACTCTTTTGAACAATTTCTTTAATCAATCTGATTAGATTACGAATTACAAAAAAGTAAATTTTAGTTGAGCCATTCTTAAACACTTACTGCCAATAAGAAATTCATAATGAACAAGGAATAAAATACTATTACTCAAAACTATCAAGAAATTAGCGCTTTATTAGAAAGCACATGGCTAAAAATACAGCCACTGCGGGTAATGTTTCAAGTTTTGATGAGGAAATATCTGGCAATCGGTAAATTTAAGTTAACTTCAAGAAAAATAGATGAAAATAGCTCCTTTTTTTCTCGTTATGACTTGCACTCAAATCTTTCATTTCTTTTAATCGCTTTCATGCGAATTAATTATAATTTCGAAGACTATGTATTTTTAAATTTTAGGGTGACTAATGAAAACTCAAATTCGAGTCTAGATATGTTCAAATAATTCTTTACATGCCGATAAGCTGCATCAAAGTCTGTTTGTGCTCATCAAGCTTAATTAGAGAGGTAAATGAATTCATCTAAGTTTTTGCTATCTTTAACTACATCTATAACGCGAGGATTTATAGAGTTTTAGTATTGAATCTATATTGAATTTAACATATCATTATTTGATTATTTAAAAAACCATTAACTATTTGGACTTAAAACTATATCAACTACTCAATTTAAATATTTTTATACTACTGAAAATCACCACCTCGTTAGAATATTTACATTAACTCCCAAATACGGGCTATTTGATCTTCACTCTTAATAGTAAAACGTAGTCTAAGCGAATGGCTGTGATGCTCAGTTGGATGAAGGTTTTTACTGTGTAGTGATCGGCATAAGCAACAACACCCCTTACTCCTTTAAAGCTTATTGTCATTGAAACGCACCAAGTCTTTTATCTACTTACGACCGTCAAACCAAGTAATCGAGATTTTGATTTTCACAGATAGCTAAGAATCCCTGTAATTTTCCTCTCAGCAATATTCTGGGTTTGCCATAGGAGCGTAGGTATTGCTTTGCAGGCCTTGCTATGATGATTCTGATTCCTGAATACGTACGCAAATACGGTACCATAATTAATTACTTGCGGGCTACTTGTCACAGTTCATACCCTTTCTTATCTAAATATAGCAAGTTAACTGATAATTTCATGGCATATAAGAGGGAAATCTTATACAGTAATGAGTGACACTTTATTTACTATTTTAATTTTTATGTAAGTCCAATTGTGACGCTGCATTTTTCGGAATATTCGAAAATTAAAATAATCGACAATAAATGTCTTTACAAAAGAATAGCATATTAAATGTCTAGACTTTTCCTTAACGCAGATGAAATTCGCACTATCTTTATTTTTATTTTTATTTTTAATGGGATCTCCTGGGTGGTGCACAACTGAGAATCCACACGCCGAGTTTCCAGCTAGAAATAATTTTACAAACTCGTCCACCATTACTTGGAGATATTCTAAAAACATAATTGCTGAATGCAACCG
>CAIWKX010000239.1 GCA_903913315.1 uncultured Bacteroidota bacterium
AAAGCAAGTATATTTAGCTATAAAAAATGCTCAAACAAGATGGAAAGGAAATATTTTAGGATGGTCTGCTGTTAGAAATGATTTAATTATCTATTTTAGTGATAGAATAAAATGATTGACACAGTTTATTGAACACTCCCTATGAAATTTCAAAATTCACCCTCGGAGGGTGAATTTTCACCCTAATAGCCTCAATTTTCACCCTATTAGGCTCAATTTTCAGGCAAAAAGGGTGAATTTTCAGGCTAAAAGCCTCAATTTTCACGCAAAAAGGGTGAATTTTCACCCTCGGAGGTTGAATTTTCACCCAATTAGCCTCAATTTTCACGCAAAAAGCCTCAATTTTGAATTACTACAATTTGTTTCTGAACAAACCTCATAGAGCAAATACAACAGTTAAAGAAAAAAAGTAACGTATTGTTCTAATTAGACACTTAAATACTGTACGAATTCGCCAAAAAAAAGATAAGATTTGTGAAATTTTATTTTTATAATCACTAGAATTTGTGTTATTATGTGCAATTAGCGCCAAAAAAATAACTGCACATCTGCCTTAAAAACTTCTTCATAAATTTATTCTTCCCGATGCACTTTATTAAAATCAAAGGCTGGTGTACAAATAGCAATATATTCGCAGGGCTCTTCAAAAGGGTTGGAATATTGAACTCTAGTGTTGGCTTCTATTTTAATAGATTGCCCTGCTTCTAAAATCACTACTTCTTCTTCAATAATAAATTGTTTTTTACCAGAAATAATATAAGTATATTCTTCAAATTCTGGTGTTTGAAATGGTTCACTACAATTTGGAGGAGCTATCATATGCGCTATTGAAATCTCATGATTCTTTGTTGTTGGAATCCCATGGTGCTCTTCAATCAATTTCCCATCAGTTGTTGGGACAATAAACGGCGCTTTTTGAATAAAATATTTTTTCATAATTATTTTTTAAATATAAAGTACACAGCTAAAACTAAAAAAACAAAACCTACAAAATGATTCCATTTTAAAGTTTCATTTTTAAAAAACAACAAAGAGAAAATCACGAAAACAATCAACGTTATTACTTCTTGAATCACTTTGAGTTGCAGTAATGAGAAAGGGCCTCCATTCCCATCATAACCCATCCTATTCGCAGGAACTTGAAAAAAATATTCAAATAGTGCCATTCCCCAACTCAACAATACAATTGTTATCAAACTTGCATTTTCAAACCATTTTAATTCTTTAAATTTTAAATGTCCATACCAAGCCAACGTCATAAAAACATTTGATAGAATGAGTAAACCTATTGTAATATATCCTTTCATATTTTTTATAAAAAATAAGACTTTAAAAACTAGTTTATATATAGTGCAATATACAATTTTAGCAAAATAATCTACAGAATACTACAGCAAAATAAAATTTTAATAGAGCAAAAAAGAGCACATACACTTGTTATGCACAATAAAATATGTAATAAATACGTTATGAAACTAAAGTAGAGCCAAATTTAATCGACAAAAATCAAAAGTTATTATATTTTTGTTATTAAAATTTGAAATTATATAAAATAAATTCGATGTTTAAACATCTTTTACAAGAATGTTATAAATAATAAAAAAAGTTTTTTTATTTAAACAAAAAAATTAAATTTGCTACTATTCAAGTTTATTTACAATTAAAACTTATAATTTATTAAAAACTATTAAAATTAAAAAAAAATGGCAAACGCAAAAAAAGACAATGGTTCAAACGGAGGCGGAATGATGACAGGGATTATCATAGCATCATGTATTCTTGTAGGTTTCTTTATCTGGAAGGTTATCATGGGAGCTGGTTCAAATTTTGAAGGTGGAGATAATACAGGACACCCTTTAGCAGGAAATTATTTAGCAATGGTATATAAGGGAGGACCTATCGTTCCTGTTTTATTAGGTTGCCTATTAATGGTAATTGTTTTCTCTTTCGAAAGATTTTTTGTGATTTCTAAAGCTTCTGGAAAAGGAAATTTAGATGCTTTTATGAAACACATTCAAACTAGTGTTGCAGCGGGTAACATGGAAGATGCAATTACTGCTTGTGATAAACAACAAGGTTCTGTTGCGAATGCTATTAGAGCAGCTTTAGTTAAATATCAAGATGTTAAAAAAGAAGGATTCAACAGCGAAGAAGCTGCTGAAATGATTCACAAAGAAATTGAAGAAGCTACTTCTCTTGAAATGCCAATGCTAGAAAAACACATGACTATTCTTTCTACATTAGTATCATTAGGAACTCTTGCAGGATTATTAGGAACAGTAACAGGGATGATTAAAGCTTTTGGTGCGTTAGCTTCTTCTGGAACTCCTGACCAAGCTATGCTTGCAAATGGTATCTCTGAAGCACTTATCAATACCGCTACAGGTATCTCTACTTCTGCATTAGCAATTATCATGTACAACCTTTTCACTTCTAAAATTGATACCTTAACGTATTCTATTGACGAAGCAGGTACTGCAATTGTTAATACATACAGAAAATTCAGAGGAAGTTTAAAATAATAATTAATTTTTTTGAATTAATTATTGATTCAAAAAAAATAACAACAAGATAAAGATGGCTAAAATAAAAATGTCTAAAAAAGCGACATCTATCGATATGACAGCAATGTGTGATGTGGCTTTTCTTTTGCTAACATTCTTCATTTTGACTGCAACTGCAAAACAGCCAGAGCCTTTACCTGTACAAACACCTGCATCTACTGTTCAAACTAAATTACCAGAAACTGGTTTAGTCACTATTACTGTTGGTAATTCTAATGGTGAAGAAAAAGTGTTTTTTGGAATGAAAGATAGAGATATTCGTGAGAAAACTCTTGAATTGATGGGTAATAAACACGGTGTAAAGTTTACGAAAGAGGAAACCGATAAATTCAAATTAATTGATGAATTTGGTGTTCCAATTGGAGCTTTAAAACAAGTGATTGGTATGACTAGCACCGAAAGAAACAAAAAAGGTGTACAACCTGGAGTACCAATGGATTCATTAAATAATGAATTGAAAGATTGGATTTATACAGCAAGACAGGCTAATGTTGAATTAGGAAAAAATAAAGAATTAGCATTCGCTATCAAAGGTGATGCTAAACAACAATATCCACAAATTCACAAGATTATGGATATTTTACAAGATCAAAAAATCAATAATTTCAATTTGGTTACAGGCTTAAGAGCTAAACCAAAAGTAAATTAAGATTTTTAGAAATATAATAATTATATAAAAAGATAAAAAATGGCTGAATTAAATACTGGCGATAGCGGCGGTGGCAAAGGTGGCAAAGTAAGAAGCAAAAAGCAAAACTCCAAAGTTGACCTTACTGCAATGGTAGATTTGGCGTTCTTGTTGATTACGTTCTTTATGTTAACGACCTCTTTATCTAAACCTCAATCGATGGATTTAGGCTTACCAGATAAAAAACCAGATGATAAACCACAAGATATTGTTAAAACCGACCAAAGAAGAACCGTTACTGTTATTCTTGGAGCCAACGATAAAATTAAATGGTTTCATGGTCTTTTAGATACTCCTGAAAAAGATGGGGCACCAGCAACAATAGGTTATGGAAGCGACGGTATTCGCAAAGAATTGCTTAAAAGAGTAAAATCTATTCCCGAAGTAGTAGGTGATCCAAAAAAAGGGTTGATTGTAATCATCAAACCTACTAAAAAATCGACCTACAAAAACTTGGTTGATATATTAGATGAAATGGCAATCTGCAAAGTGCCGACTTACGCAATAGTTAATGAGTTTACCCCTGCGGAAAATAAGTTAGCGGATGAAATTAACAAATAATACCATTTGGTATTTTATAAAATAACAAAAAGATGAAAATAGACCTATTAGGAAAAAAATGGTTAGACATCGTTTTTGAGGGACGTAACAAACTTTATGGAGCTTATGATTTGCGTAATAAAAATACGCGAACCAATATTAAAGCTTTGATAATTGGTGCCGTAGTTTTTGCTGTTGCCGTTGCAACTCCAATGATATTAGATTTTATTGGTAGTGTTACTAATAAAGGAGATGATAGTTTACATGAGAAAATCACTGCGGTTAAATTACCCCCAAAAGAAGAAAAACCAAAGGAAAATATTCCTCCACCTCCTCCACCTCCTCCAAAAGTAGATCAGGTAAAATTTGTTAAACCTGTAGTAGCAAAAACAAATGAAGTTACAGAGGAACCACCAAAAGTGGAAGACATTAAAGACAAGAAACTTGGAGCAGAAACCATTAAAGGAAATAACGAAGCTCCTTTAACGATAGAACCTGTTGGTAATGGCCCTGCACACCAAGATGTGGTCGAGGATAATAACATATATAATGCTGCTGGTGTTGAAGTTAATGCTTCATTTCCTGGTGGTCCACTAAAATGGCAAAGTTTTTTAAGAAACAACTTCGTAGCACCTGAAGAACCTGGTCTTAAAGGAAAAGTTGTTGTTTCTTTTGTGGTTGAAAAAGATGGCTCATTAACTGATATTAAAGTTTTAAAAGACGTGGGATATGGTTCGGGAAATGAAGCAATAAGAGTTTTGAAAAAAGGACCTAAATGGATTCCTGCTGTTCAAAATGGAAAAAATGTTAGATTAGCTTTTATACAAACTTTTTCAATTGAAACTCCTGATGGAGAATGATTAATAAACTAATTTCAAACTATAAGAAGAAATCGCTTAAAGAGCGATTTCTTCTATTTATAGGAGTTTTGTTTCTTATGATATATTTAACACTTGGTGTGCTTGTCATTTTTTGGAAAAACTTCCCGTTAATTAAGCAAACAAACTATAGAATAGCTTTTGGATTTTTGGTCATAGTTTATGCTTTTTTTAGGTTTTGGCGATTAATAAAAACCGAAGATGAAAACTAATATGAAAATTAGATTTAAACTACTTATTGCATTGACTGGTTTATTTTTTATACTTTTATATGCTTGTAATAGTAATAAAAGTAAAGAAACCATTTTAACTGGCTCCACTTCTATTTTGGTTGATGAAACGCTACTTCCAATTATAGAAGACCAAGTGGTTGTTTTTGAAAATCAATATGATGCAAAATTAAAATTGATTCCGGAATCTGAAAAAGAAGCTGTTTTATCATTTGCAAAGAATAAATCTGGAATAATTGTTCTGTCAAGAAAATTAAATAAAGAAGAAAACACTATTTTTAAAAATAAGAAAATAGTACCAAGAGAAACTCCTTTTGCTATTGATGCTATTGCATTAATTAAAAACAAAAAATCAAAAGATTCTTTAGTTGACATAGCTGATGTTGTGGATTTTTTAAAAGGGAATAGAACTAAAATTAAAGGATTGGTTTTTGATAATCCAAACTCAAGTACGATGGGTTACTTCTCTGAAGTATCTGGAATAAAAACGCTACCTGAAAATGATGTTTTTTCTTTTAAAACAAATAATGAGGTAATAAAATATGTTGCTCAAAACGATGGTATGATTGGTGTTGTAGGATTAAATTGGTTGTATCAGCCCAAACAAGAAATGACAAAGTTTACAGATAACATCACGGTTTTAAGTATAAAGGATGCAACTTCAAATCAATATGTATATCCAAGCCAAGAGAACATAGCAACACGTAAATATCCTTTGGCACGTGTTTTGTATATTATCAATTGTCAAGGTTATGATGGTTTAGGAATGGGATTTTCATCCTTCATTGCTGGTGAAATTGGACAACGAATTGTATTAAAATCTGGATTGGCACCAATGAGAGAGCCGAGTAGAAATATTAGAATTAGAAATAAAATTGAAAATAATTAGAAATAAAAACAAGATGAACAAATTTAAGATTTTTAGTATCACTTTTTTAATTGCAACTGCAATTGTACAAGCTCAAGATATTGAACAAGCAAAAAAATCTTTGGACGCAGAACAGTATGAAAAAGCAAAAACAATGCTTAAAAACATTATTAAAACTAATCCAAATAATGGTAAAGCTGAATTTTTGTTAGGAAATATTTACTTAAAACAAAACATAGAAGATTCAGCTAAAATCTTTTTTCAAAAAGGATTAAGTGCAACTGATGACGCTAGATTTAACACTATTGGTTTAGGTCAAATAGATTTAGAAGCAGGTAATGTGACTGCCGCTCAAACAAAGTTCGATCAAGTGATGAAAGTTTTGAAAAAGAAAGATACTGAAGAGTATGTTTATATCGCTCAAGCTTACATGAATAATTCGAAACCAGATTATAAAACTGCAATTACTATTTTAAATAAAGCTAAATTAATTAGTCCTAATGATGCCTCAATAAAATTAGCTCTTGGAGATGCTTTCTATGGTGATAAAAATCAAAATGATGCCTATGCTTCATATAGAGACGCTTATGCTGATGACAATACTTTAATTCGTGCTAAAATGCAATTAGGAGTTCTTCTTAAAGGTGCCAAAGCCTATACTGAAGCCATCAAAGCATTTGATGAAGTCGTCGCATTGAATCCAAATTATGGCCCTGTATATAGAGAATTTGCAGAAACATATTATTACTGGGCCAATAACAAACCAGCAACTTACACCGATAATATCGCAAAAGCATTGAGCAACTATGAAAAATACATGAGTTTAACTGATTACTCTTTAACCTCTCGTATGCGTCATGCTGATTTTTTAATCTTAGCAAAAGATTATAAAGATTTGGAAATCGAAGCTAATAAAATGAAAGAATTGGATAAAGTTAATCCAAGAATTTTACGTTATCTAGGTTATTCAGCATATCAAAACGGAAACTACGATTCTGCAATTTCAGCCTTAACCGATTTTACAACTAAAGGTACTAACAAAATTATTTCAGGCGATTATTTTTATTTAGGCTTGTCAAAAATAGGGAAATCAGTAAGTGCCGACGGCAAAACAGTTGATGCTACAATGTTAACAAATGGTAGCGCTGATTTGAAAAAATCATTGGACATGGATATTGTTATGGCAAATGGTCTTAACGAAGTTGGTAAAAAATACTTTACGCAAAAACTATATAACGTAGCGGCTCCAATCTTTGAATTAGCCATTTCTAACCCTGATTCTAGAAACTATCTAGAAGACAACGTCTATTATGGTCTTTCTGTTTTAGCAGATAACAGAGGTAAAGATGCCAAATTAGTAGATAAGATTGCTTTAGCAAAAGCAGATAAATCTATGGATAATGTTATAACTGGTAATGCAACGTATCAAGAAGCGTATTTATATAAAGCTAGAATAAATAATACGTTAGAAAAAGATGATATTATGGCAGCCAATTATCAAAAATATGTGGATTTAGTTATAGCAAAAGGTACTGATGAAGTGACAAAAAACAAAGCTAAAATAACAGAGTCTTACAATACCATGGCAGCTTATTTTGCAAATACTGACAAATCAAAAGCTAAAGAATATTTTGGAAAAACTTTGGCTATTGATCCAACAAATGCCTATGCTTTAGAATCTTTAAAAATTTTAAAATAACCCTCTCATTATTGATTTAATAAAATTAATAATAGTTTAAAGTACTTTCTAAATCGCCTAATGTATTAGGCGATTTTTTTATTTATGTTAAAATATGTAAGAAATTATGTAAATAAATAATAAATAAAGTAATTAGCAGTTATAAGTAGCAACTCTAATCCAAATCTATATGCAGAAATCATTGTTTACACTTTTATTGCTTTTAATTTGTTCGATAACTTTTTCTCAAGCTACTATACCTTTAAAAGGTAAAATCATAGATGAGATTACAAAATTACCCATTGAATCTGCCACAGTGTATATCGCTTCAGCGAATGATTCAGCTGTTTTAGAATATACCATCACTGATAAATTAGGCCGTTTCGATTTTAAAATAAAAAAGATAAACAAACCTGCATATCTTAGAATATCTTTCGTTGGCTATCAAGACAATAGAATTGAATTGGAAAAGATTGTCTCGGGAAAAGATTTTGGAATCCTTACTTTAAAATCTGCCATTAAGAATCTAGATGAAGTTGTTATTAAAAATGAAGCTCCACCCATTAGAATAAAAAAAGACACTTTAGAATTTAATGTTTCTTCTTTTAAAGTTCGTCCTGATGCCAATGTGGAAACTTTATTAAAACAACTCCCTGGAGTAGAAATTGATTCAGACGGTAAAATTACTGTAAACGGAAAGGAAGTCAACCAAATTCTTGTTAATGGAAAGCCTTTTTTTGATAAAGATGGGAAAATTGCATTGCAAAATCTACCTTCAGATATTATCAAAAAAGTACAAGTAACTGATACTAAAACTAAAAAAGAAGAAAAAACAGGAGCCGCTTCTAGTTCTAATAATGCCAGCATAAACTTGACCATTGATGAAGATAAAAACAAAGGATTTTTTGGTAAATTCATGGCAGGTTATGGGTCCGACAAAAGATATGAAAGTAGCACCTTAATCAATTATTTTAAAAACAAAAGAAAAATAAGTGTGCTTGCCTCATCCAACAATATTAATTCAACAGGATTTTCAATGGATGAAGTGTTTGACAATATGGGAGGTGGAAGGAGCAGAAGCGTTTGGGTTAACGGAGACGGCTCTTTTGGAATAAATGGCAGAACCTTTGGAAATGGAAAAGGAATTACTCAATCTAATTTAGTGGGAATTAACTATTCTGATGAATGGACAAAAAATACCGAAGCCTCTGCAAGTTATTTTTATTCTGGTGCTAATTCTAAAAATGAAAACAGGACCAATTTGATTACTTTCTTACCCACTGGAAATTTCACAACGAATTCAAATTACTCATCTAACGAAGACCGTTATGTACATAATATGTCTTCTGTTTTGGAATACAAAATAGATTCTACAGCGTCGATTATTATTGAGCCCAACTTCACTAAATCAAATATCAAGAATGGAAATGTGTCATCTCAATCTTCACTCGATGCTACAAATGCTCTGTTAAACACCAGTGAGGCCACAACTTTTACTGACAACAACGTAACTAGTTTTAATAACACCTTGTCTTTTACTAAATCTTTTAAAAAGAAAAAAAAGTATTTAAGTTTAGTTTTTGAAAATCAAAATTCAACAACAACCAATGATCAATATGTAAATTCAAAAACTACTTTTTATCAAGAAGTGACTCCAGATGATGTCCGGAATCAATTGAATAAATCAAAATATGACAATGCTAACTATAGGACCGAATTTGAATTTACACAACCCATTACAGATTCCCTTCAAATTAAAGTAGGAATCGAATATAAAAACAATGCGAATAAAGACAGTAGGAACTCTTTTTCTTATGATACTACAAATCAAGATTATTCTGTTACAAATGATATCCTTACTAACTCTTTTAGCTCTATTGAAAGAACTTATTCACCCAATACTGGCATTACCTTCAACAAAAATAAAATTGATTTCAATTTAGATTTAGGAACATCTATTATTAATTTCAATGCAAATTCAGATTACCTCAGCAATAGAACAGACTTAACCAAGGAATTTGTTTTACCCTATATCCAATTTTATGGAAGCTATAAGTTTACTAAAACTAGAAATCTTTGGATAAATTATAATTACAACTATAATCTACCATCAGCAAGACAATTCTTGCCCATTGAAGATTTAGCAAATCCTTTAAATACGTATATAGGAAATCCAAATCTAGATATGTCTAAAAGTCACAATATCTATTTATCATACCGCGATTTTGATTATGCAACTCGTTCCGGTTATGGCACCTATATGGGAGGAAATTTTTATGAAAATCAAATTGTTACTGCAATATCCTATGATGAAAATAGAAAACAAACCACGACCTATGAAAACGCAACAGGAACCTATACTTCATGGGCAGGAGTGTATTGGAACAAGACCTTTAAAAAGGAAGCTCACAAGTTTAGAGTTGAAACTCGCTTGAATAACAATTTTGGACTATCCAAAGGCTATACTGATGGACTATTATTTAATGCCAAATCCTATAGTTTTTCGCCAAGAGTAAATTTTACTTATGATTATGGTGAACTTGTAACTATCAACCCTTCTTATAACTACACCTATAATAGAACAAGTTATACCAATTATGTTATTGGTTCGGCTTCGACATTTACACACAAATTCAATTTGCAAATAACCAATTATTGGCCTAAGAAGTGGGTTTTCGGTAATGACTTTGGGTATACTTACAATTCTAATATAGCCGACGGATTCAAAAAAGACTTCTTTTTATGGAATACAAGTCTTTCGTACAGTTTTTTCGAAAAGAGAATTATGGCTAAAGTAAAAGTCTATGACTTGTTAAATCAAAATCAAAGCACTACTCGAACCATTACTCCAACTTCAATTCGAGAAGAAGAAAACACCGTACTCAAAAGATACATCATGTTTTCGTTGACTTACAAACTTGAAAAGTTTGCCGGCAAAGAAAAGAAATCTGGTGGAATGAGAATGTTCTAATTCAATGACCCTTTTACAATATTTTATTCTAAAAGGGGTTCTTTTTTTTTATGCTGAAGTCGTTTAAACTTTTTTGATTGAAGCGAAAAAGTTTAAACGACTTCACTATTTATTTTCGTTGAAATTCAATTTTTGTTCCTGTATTCATCCCATTATTTTTGGCTAAAACACCACACATGTGAAACAACATTCGAGCTCCAACATTGCCATCCCAATCATCATTTTCACCTGGGGCTACTTCAACTAAATCAAAACCAATTATCTCTTTGCCACTTTCGGCTAATTTGTTGAATAAATAGGTAGCTTGTTCAAAAGAAAATCCTCCAGGCACCGGAGTCCCTGTATTCGGGCAATACCACGGATACATTCCGTCAATATCAAAACTAATACATACCTTTTGCGGAAGCGAAGCTATAATTGCATGACATTGTTGCTGCCATGTTTTGCCATCAAAAGATTCTTTTTTCAAATCAGAGTCAGTGTGAACCAATACTCTTCCATTTTGCTCGTTTACCACGGCAACTTCTTGCTCACAAAAATCGCGGATTCCCACCTGAACAATCTTTGAAACTTGGGGGATTTGCAATGCATTATACATAATTGAAGCATGAGAATAAGTAAACCCTTCATAAGCAATACGCAAATCCATATGGGCGTCCAAATGCAAAATACCAAAGTTTTCATGTTGTGTTGCCAAGGCTTCATAATACCCAAGTGGAGTAGAATGATCGCCTCCCAAGAGCACTACTTTTTTTCCTTTGCTCATCCAAAACAACACTTCTTGTTTTACTTCGGTATGCAAATCACGACACACTTTATTAATAGTTTCCAAATCCTTTTTTAGAACAGGAATCTCATTAACATCTTGTCCATCTTCCAACGCTTCGATGATAGGTTGTGCCAAGGCTTTATAAGCATCCGAATGTGCTTTCCACGTATCTGGGATTTCTGCATAATACATTCCCAATTTCCAAAGCTCTGGAAAATCTTGATGGTTTAAATCAACTTGAAAAGAAGCTTCTAAGACCGCTTCAGGCCCATCTGATGCTCCAGCGCCATAACTTACGGTGACTTCCCATGGCACCGGAATAATAATAATTTCTGATTGTTCGGACGTAAATGGCAATCCGAAAATAGTAGCATCGGCAAGCCCTGGTTGACTTGGATCGAAGCTATCGATGATGTTTTGTTTGTTCATTTTATAAATATTTTCACTAAAGCATCCCAAAAAGACAAGTATCTATTGGTGAGCTACAATTCCTTTTTTTAATATCTGTCCAAATTGGTACATATCTTCATACGAAGTATACAAAGGTACCGGTGCCAAACGTATTACGTTAGGTTCGCGCCAATCGGTTATCACACCATTCTTCATTAAGTAATCAAATAGACTTCTTCCTTCACCATGAAGAAAAACCGACAATTGACAAGCACGTTCTTCTTGATTCGAAGGGGTAATGATTTCAAAAGTACTGTCCACTTCCTTATCGATTTCGTGTAAAATGAATTCTAGATAAGAGGTAATTTGATTGCGCTTGGCAATAAGTTTTTCCATACCAATTTCAGCAAAAAGTTCTACGGATGCCAAATAAGGGGCTAAGGTTAATATGGGCAAATTGCTTACTTGCCAGCCATCCGCACCATGCACAGGGTCGAATGTAGGTTCCATTTTGAAACGACGCTCTTTATTATGTCCCCACCAACCTGCAAATCTTGGCAAATTGCTGTCATGATGTCTCTCGTGTACAAAACATCCCGAAGCATTCCCAGGACCTGAGTTCATATATTTGTAGGAACACCAAGCAGCAAAATCTACATTCCAATCGTGCAATTCCATTTGTATATTTCCAGCAGCATGCGCCAAATCAAAACCTACATTGGCACCCACTTTATGCCCGGCTTCAACAATTGTTTTCATATCAAACACTTGTCCAGTATAATAATTTACGCCACCAAACAAAACCAAAGCAAGCTCCTCACCTACTTCCTCAATTTTAGCCAAGATATCTTCTATTCGAATATTGTGTTCACCTTCTCTTCTTTTAATTTCAATAATAGCCTCTTGTGGATTGTATCCGTGGGAGGTCACCTGACTTTGAAACATATATTGATCCGAAGGAAAGGCTTTTTCTTCGCAGATAATTTTATATCTTTTGGAAGTTGGACGATAAAAAGAAACCATCAGCAAGTGAAGATTAATTGTCAACGTATTCATCACCGTAACTTCAGACGGCTTAGCACCCACCAGCTTGCTCAAAGGCGCTGCAAAACGCTCTTGATAGTCCCACCAAGGTTTGTTAGCATAAAAATGACCTTCAACAGCCAGATTTGCCCAGTCATCCATCACCTCATCAACATAGGCACGAGCTCTTTTGGGCTGCAATCCTAAAGAATTTCCCGTAAAATAGATAACATCCTTCCCTTCATGTTGCGGAAAAATAAATTCTTTTCTGTAGTGTTTTAATTCGTCTTGGGCATCAAGGCTTTTGGCGAATTCTAGTGTATTTTGAAGTGTCATGTTGTTTGTTTTTCTGTAGCGACAAGTCAATGATTTGCCCCTAAAAATGTGCTGTAAAAATAGAAAAAAGAATAGTGCGAAAAGAAGAACACCTGAGGATATTTTTACATAGATTGTCCTTTGAAGCAAAAATTCTTTCAAAAAAGAGGCTACAACAAAAAAATCCTGACCGTACGGTCAGGATTTTAGAAAATAATTTATTTTTTGATACTGAAGTCGTTTAAACTTTTTTGATTGAAACGAAAAATTAGTGTTTTTGTTTCAGATTTTAGCTTTTTTTTCATTGCATAGTTGTGATACGGAATTAAAAAAAACTCAAATATGGGATAAAAATACAATTTTGCAGCCAATTGAAAAAAGTTTAATCGGCTTCACTTATAGAATTAACATAGCATCTCCATAAGAATAGAATTGGTACTTTTCTTTAATTGCTTCTTCATACGCTTTTTTCATTAAGTCGTGACCACAAAAAGCAGAAATCATCATCAATAAAGTTGATTTTGGTGTATGGAAATTCGTAATCATTGCATCCGCAATACTAAAATCATAAGGAGGGAAAATAAATTTATTAGTCCATCCTTCAAATGGATTTAACGTACGTTGTGAAGATACTGAACTCTCTATAGCACGCATAGAAGTTGTTCCAACACAACAAATTCTTTTTTTGTTAGCTTTGGCATTATTAACAATATCACATGCTTTTTGATTTATTTTCAATTCTTCCGAATCCATTTTATGTTTGGACAAATCTTCTACCTCAACCGGATTAAAAGTTCCTAATCCAACGTGAAGCGTTACTTCAGCAAAATTTATTCCTTTAATTTCTAATCTTTTTAAAAGATGTTTAGAAAAGTGTAAACCAGCTGTTGGTGCCGCTACAGCTCCTTCTTCTTTAGCATAAATAGTTTGGTAACGTTCCGCATCTTCTGGAGTTACTTCACGATTGATATATTTTGGAATTGGAGTTTCTCCCAATTCTGTCAATTTATTACGAAATTCAACATAAGAACCATCATAAAGAAAACGCAAAGTTCTTCCTCTTGAAGTCGTATTGTCAATTACCTCCGCCACTAACGAATCATCATCTCCAAAATACAATTTATTTCCAATTCTAATTTTACGAGCTGGATCAACTAAAACATCCCAAAGACGTTGTTCAGCATTTAATTCTCTTAATAAGAAAACCTCAATTCGAGCTCCCGTTTTTTCTTTATTTCCAAACATTCTAGCTGGAAAAACTTTGGTGTTGTTAAGAATCATTACATCGCCTTCACCAAAATAATTAATAACATCTTTGAACATCTTATGTTCGATTGTTCCTTTTTTTCTATCGATAACCATTAAACGAGATTCGTCACGGTTTTCTGCTGGAAATTCTGCTAAAAGTTCATTAGGTAAATTGAATTGAAAATGAGATAATTTCATCTGAAAATGGTATGTGTTACAAATTGGAAGTTATGAGTTATATAAACCCACATTTTTTAAACGTGCGCAAATATACGATTGTGAGATAGGCGTTGTCAAGTGTTTTGAAGTTTATTTTTGACAATACCACAAACACGCCCACTTACAACGTTTTTTGCTCTGAAATTTGAAATCCAATATTTTTTAAATCATTCCAAAAAGAAGGATAGGATTTTGAAACAACCTCCGCATTTTGAATCTCTATCTGTGTTTTCAACGCTAAAGGAGCAAAAGCCATTGCCATTCTATGGTCTTGATAGGTTTTTATCTTTTTGTTGGCATGTATTCTGGTTGAAGCACCTAATTTAATAGTAGAATCCGATGTTATTACTAATGCCCCTAGTCTGGTTAATTCCGTTTTAAGCGCTTCTAATCGATCGGTTTCTTTTATTTTTAATGTATGTAATCCACTTAAATAACAGGCAACCCCTAATGCAAAACAAGTTACTACTAATGTTTGTGCAATATCGGGTGTTGAATTCAAATCAAGTCGAAGGGATTGAACTGTATATTTTATTTTCTTTATTCTGATTCCAGAAGCCCTATGCGTTGTCTCTACACCAAAATTTTCATATATTTCTTTCAATACAGCATCTCCTTGCATACTATTTTCTTTATAATTTGACAAAGTTATTTCAGTATTTAATGGAGATAATGCCACTATTGAATAATAATAGGAAGCCGAAGACCAATCCGATTCAATGATGAAATTTGAATTTTTAATTGAAGATTGAGGAGAAACTGTAATAACATTGTTTTCAAATGAGGTTTGAATACCAATACTGTTCAGAATTTCCAATGTCATTTTGATATAAGGCACAGAAGTAATAAATCCTTCAAGTGTTAAATGCAATCCGTTCTCTAATTTTGGTGCTATTAATAACAACGCCGAAATAAATTGACTGCTAACATCTGCCGAAAGAGTAACTTTATTTTGAGTAAGTTTTTTTCCAACAATTTTTATAGGAGGGTATCCATCATGCTCAGTATAGGTTATTTGAGCTCCAAGTTGTCGTAATGCATCCACCAAAATTTCAATAGGACGCTCCTTCATTCTTGAAGAACCAGTGAGAACAACTTCTTTCCCTTCTTGAACTGCAAAATACGCTGTTAAAAACCTCATCGCTGTTCCAGCGTGATGAATATCAATTACCTGACAATCGGACGAGGGTTGTTGTGCATCCTTTATGGCTTTAATCATCACCTCAGAATCGTCCGAATTGGATATGTTTTCTAAACTAATATTGGGATAAAGGGCTTGCAACAATAATAATCGATTCGTTTCCGATTTAGAACCGGTGATTGAAACTTCTGATTGATGGCTATTGGGATTTGTTTTTAAAAGTAGATTCATTTTTTATATAAGGGATTTCATAAAAATGCAAATTGTACATCATCATACCATTTTACATTGTTCAATTATTTCAGTTTTTTATTGTTTTGATGTCGGTCATGATCGCGATTCGTTTTTATATCTAATTTTTTGTCAAAAGCAGCTTGCAGGTCAATTCCTGTTTGATTAGCTAAACACAATACCACAAAAACAACATCGGCTAATTCTTCGCCAAGGTCTTTGTTTTTATCCGATTCTTTTTCAGACTGTTCTCCATAGCGACGTGCAATGATACGAGCCACTTCACCTACTTCTTCTGTAAGTTGAGCCATATTCGTCAATTCATTAAAATATCGAACACCATGATTTTTTATCCAAGTATCAACTTCCTGTTGAGCATTTTTTATGTCCATATTAATTAGTCTATATTAATCGCCAAACAAATATAAATAATTGTGTGTTTTGAAAATGAAAAACCTTCAAAATATATACAATTTGTGTTTTGAATTTACCGCATTATGCGACATATTAAGGTCAGTTTTGACAGACTCAAGATTAAATTCAACCGAAATACAGTCAACGGTCTTTTGATTAAATACTTTCAGAATTAATCTTTTAGTTCCGTAATTTCAAAATTAAATCTATAGCATAGAATTTGACAAAACTGCAAAAAAAAATTCCAGTTAAAAAACTAGAATTCTTAATTAGATGTTAGAAAATCTACTAATAAAAAAGTTCCGTTTTTACATGATTTGTATTTTCTTCTCCAAAAAAAGTTTTTTCAGAAGTAATCGCTGTAGGATAACCATCAGCATCGTATTGATTGGCACTAACGTACAAAACATCTGATGAAGTAATTTGATTGGTATCTATATACTCCATTCTTGATTCTTCTTGCGTTCTAGTGATATTATTAGCAGAAATTGTTTTAAAGTTATCCAATAATTTAGAATAACCTATAATGTTTTGTAGTGGATTTGTTTTAGTGTCATATTGATAAGTAACAATATTTTTAGATACAAGGTTAGCGGCTGTTCCACCAAGAGTTCGCTCATCTTCCATAAGATTACCGTTTTGAAAGTGCATCATCCCACTGTAAAGAGTTATCACATTATTATTAGCATCGGTAGTATGTTTTTCATAAGAAACCGTACCATCATCGTTATGAGTAAAAGTCATCACATAATTATCAGAAGAAACCACTTTAACTAACACTCCATTAGTATAAGTATAAGTCAAGATACTCTGCAATTGAGTCGTTTTATCCAATACTACAATTTGAGTAATCAAATCATTTGTATACAGATAAGTGGAATGCTTATCAGTTGCATCAGTGCTTACAAGTTTATTACCATCATAAGTAAATGTAGTTGTCGTTGTAGAATTGTCTGCAGCAACTTCAACAAGTTTAGAAAGTAACTTAGGTTGAATAACAGCATCTTCTGTTTTAGTACATGACGAAAGAGTAAGCAAAAAAACAATTGCAATTAAAAACAGTTGGTTTGTAGAGTTTACCAAACTGTGGCGTAGGTTATGTAGCATATTATTCATTTTTTAGTGGGGCTAATTCTTGAATGTGAGTAAATGTATAGAATCACATCGCAACCAAAAAATATTTTCGATGTATGGCTAATATATCTGTTATAGAGCATTTTCTACTAATAAAAACGTTTTAAAAAAGCATTTATTGTGTTTGCAAATCTATTCACTACTTTTGCATTTCTTTAAAAACAAATACATCCTATGAAACTGCTTTACTCTTATATAATAAAACACAAAATGCTCTTGTTCTTTGCGCTTATCATGGCGGCAATCAACATTTGCTTCAGCTTATCCGATTCAGTAATCACTGGAAAACTCATGCAAGACTGTGGTGTTGGAATGGCCAAATACAAAGGCAAAGAATTCGAATTTATAAAGTCAGTCGCTTTTTGGTTAGGACTTTCTCTTGGCGCAGCCATGATTTCTAGAATCACCAAAAACTTCCAAGATTATTTCACCAATGTAGTCATTCAACGAACTGGAGCCCAAATGTACACAGACGGAATCAAGAAATCATTGGATTTGCCTTTTGAAGAATTTGAAGACCAACGCAGTGGAGAAACTTTAAGCAAACTACAAAAAGTGCGTTTAGATTCCGAGAAGTTAATCACGCTTTCCATCTCATTAATCTTCCAAACCATCATTGGATTTATATTCGTAATCATTTATGTATCACGAATTGATTCCCGAATTTCAATCATATTTCTAATCACAGCACCAATCATTGCGTTGATAAGTTCCTACTTAGGCAAGAAAATAAAAATTGTATCTCGCAAAATAGTCAACCAAACCAATTCTTTAGCTGGTTCCACAACCGAAAGTTTAAGAAATATTGAGTTGGTGAAAAGTTTAGGATTGACCTACCAAGAAGAAAAACGATTGAACTTAAACACGTTTAAAATCCTTCAATTGGAATTAGAAAAAATACGTTTCATCAGAAGTTTGAGTTTCATCCAAGGTACCACCGTGCATTTCTTACGAACCTGTGTGGTCTTTACCTTGTATTATTTCTTATTTGGAGGCAAAATCATTGTAGGCGATTTGTTGACAATGGTATTCTTTACGTTCTTCATATTTGGACCCTTGCAAGAATTAGGGAACTTTATTATTGCCCTAAACGAAACCAAAGTATCGATGGAGAATTTTAAAGTTTTATTAAATGCTCCAAAAGAATTCCGTCCAAAAAACCCAGAACATATTGGTGCTATTCACTCCTTATTGTTTTCTAATGTTAGTTTCCAACACAAAACTGCCAATTACAAAGCGGTAGAGAACATTAATTTCGAAATCAAACAAGGAGAAACCGTTGCTTTTGTGGGACCTTCAGGTTCAGGAAAAACAACCTTAGTCAAACTATTAGTCGGATTGTATCCACCCGAAGAAGGAAAAGTATTGTATAACAACATTGATTCCTCCAAAATCGATTTACTCGATTTGAGAAAACAATTAGGCTTTGTAACACAAGACGCCCAACTGTTCTCTGGAACGATTCGTGAAAATTTATTGTTTGTAAAACCAACTGCGACTGATGAAGAGTTGTACGATGTATTAAAAAGAGCCAGCTGTGAAAACTTATTGAAACGTGCCGAAGATGGATTGAATTCTACAATTGGCGAAGGCGGTATAAAAGTATCCGGTGGAGAAAAACAACGCCTTTCTATAGCTAGAGCCATATTGAGAAACCCTAAATTATTAATCTTTGACGAAGCCACTTCGGCATTAGACTCTATTACCGAAGAAGAAATCAATGC
>CAIWKX010000240.1 GCA_903913315.1 uncultured Bacteroidota bacterium
AATGCGACTGGCTTTTACTAAAGCAGGTAATCCTTTGGGAACACCTTCTAAAACTGATTTTTTTCCTTCTTTCAATTTTAGTTTTTCCCAATTTTGTTTTACTTCTTCTTCATCAGCTACAACGACATCACCATAAATATGTGGATGGCGATGAATCAATTTGTCACAAATTCCGTTGCAAACATCAGCAATATCAAAACCTGTAGTGAGTGAAGTCGAACTATCGTTGGTTTCGCTTCCTATTTTAGCATAAAAAACAATATGTAACAACAAATCACCCAATTCTTTTTTGATTTCTTGCAAATCGTTATTGAGAATAGCATCGCCAAGCTCATAGGTTTCTTCAATCGTTAAATGTCGCAAACTTTCAAAGGTTTGTTTTTTGTCCCACGGACATTTGGCACGCAAATCGTCCATAATATCTAACAATCTATTAAAAGCATCAAGTTGGAGTTGTCGGGAATTCATAATTTTAGATATTAAATTTTAAATATTTGATTTAGCATATCTGCTATTTGCTATTTGTATTTTGTTATTTGTATTTTGTTATTTGTATTTTGCTATTTGTATTTTGCTATTTGTATTTTGCTTTTTGTATTTTGCTTTTTGTATTTTGCTTTTTGCAATTCACTATTCTTAGTAAAAATAAAAAATCCTATTACACCATTAGTGCAATAGGATTTGTATTTATAAAAAAGTAATTAACTATTTTTTAGCTTTCGCTTTTGGTTTATCGGTCGTTTCTTTTTTTGCCTTTACTTCTTCAACTACTTGCTCTTTCACCGATTCAGCATTTTCAATAATTGGCTCTTCTTTAGAAACCATTCCTTTTGCCTGCAGCGTATTATACCAATTCAATACTTTTTTAATATCTGATGGATATACTCTTTCTTCATCATAATTAGGCACAATTTCTTTAAAATAAGTCAATAATTTTGCATTGTCTTCTTTATGTGAAATAGTAGGTCCTTCATTTTCTTTGACAGCAATCGCTCTTAAAATTTCTACTAAAGGTTTTTCTTCCGTGTGAGTATACATTGAAATTTCAGTCAATAAACTAACATTGCTCTTTAATCCAACAGTAATTCTCTTACCATCAATCATAGATTCAGCAACAAAACCCGAACGAGTTTGAACTTTCAATTCGTATAAACCTGGCTTTCCTGAAATGGCTAATATTTTTTCTACATTCATTTTCTAAAAATTATTTTAACGGTGGCAAATATATTATAAAACTTCAATTACAAAAGCAATATTAATAACAAAATTACTGAATTCTATAATCTATTTACTATTGATTATTTATCTTCCTTTTTTATTGCAAAAACGCATTCTATAATCAGGTCGGGCTTTGCCATCCATAATGTTTTGTAACTTCTTTTTAATCAAGGTTTTCTTTAGTGACGCAATTAAATCCGTAAAAAGAATCCCTTCTATATGATCGTATTCATGTTGAATAACTCTAGCAATTAATCCATCGAAAACTTCTGTTTTTTTTATAAAATTTTCATCATAATATTCCAAAGTAATTCTTTCTCGACGGTAAACATCTTCACGAATATCAGGAATACTCAAACATCCTTCGTTAAATGGCCACTCCTCACCTTCTTCTTTTAACATTTTGGCATTGATAAAAGTTTGTTTAAAACCTTTCAATTGATTTTGTTCTTCTTTGGTTATATCTTCGCTGTCACTAAAAGGTTCTGTATCGATTACAAACAAGCGAATAGCCTCTCCTACCTGTGGTGCAGCCAATCCTACACCATAAGCGTTATACATGGTTTCATACATATTGGCGATAAATTCTTTTAGATTGGGATAATCTTTAGAAATATCATCACATACTTTTCTTAAAACAGGATCGCCGTAGCCAACTATAGGTAGTATCATTTTTTTACTATTCAATGTTCAATGTTAAGTATACTAATACATACTTAACTTTTTTTCTTTGCTCATTTTTTTGCAAAAGTAATCAAAAAAATAAATTAGTGTTGCAACTTTAATACTTTGCTCGTCTTTTCTTGAACTGATTTGCACAATTCTGGGTTATCATTTAAAGATTGTCCATACGAAGGAATCATTGCTTTCATTTTATTTTGCCATACCTCTTGATGCATTCTTTCAGCAAAACATTTATGCAACACATCAATCATAATGGAAACTGCAGTAGATGCTCCTGGTGAAGCACCAAGCAAACAGGCCAAAGTTCCATCAGCTGTAGTAATGACTTCGGTTCCGAATTCTAAAGTGCCTCCGTGTTCAGCATCTTTCTTTATTACTTGAACTCGTTGTCCCGCTTCTAATAATTCCCAATCGTCTTGTTTGGCATTTGGGAAATAGTCTTTTAAGGCAGCTATTCTTTGTTCCGGACTTTGCATTACTTGCTCTATTAAATATTTAGTCAAAGGAATGTTGTGCCAACCCGCGGAAAGCATCGGAATTAAATTATCAAACTCTAAGGACTTTATTAAATCGAGGTAGGAACCATTTTTTAAAAACTTGGATGAAAATCCAGCAAAAGGTCCAAATAGTAATTCTTTTTTACCATTTATTATTCTAGTATCCAAATGAGGAACTGACATCGGTGGTGCTCCCACTGTGGCTTTTCCATATACTTTAACTTGATGTTGGGCAATAATTGCCTCATTGGTACATTTTAACCATTGTCCACTCACGGGAAAACCTCCAAAACCTTCTCCTTCTTTTACATTTGCTTTTTCTAATAACAAAATAGAACCGCCTCCAGCACCAATAAAAACAAAACTTGTATTGATTTTTAGGGTTGCACCAGTAGTTAAATTTTTAATTTTTAATCGCCAGGATTGATCTTCTTTTTGTTTTAGTTTTTTAACTTCGTGGTTGTAATGAATAAAAACACCCTCCTGCTTTTCTAAATAATCCAATAAACTAGCAGTTAAATTCCCAAAATTTACATCTGTACCTAAAGGCATGTAGGTCGCAGCCACTTTCTCATCTTTACTCCTATTGGCCATAACCAAAGGCATCCATGATGTTAATTGATTATAATCGGTACTAAATTGCATAGCCGCAAAAAGAGGATTCTTCACTAAAGCTTCATATCTTTTTTGAAGATAGGTCACGTTTTCGCTTCCCCAAACAAAACTCAAATGAGGAATAGAATGGATAAAATTTTCTGGATTAGGAAGCTTATTCGCTTCAATTAAATAACTCCAAAACTGACGAGTAAGAGCAAATTGTTCTGCAATTTTAATGGCTTTATCAGCATCGACGCTTCCATCTTCATTTTGTGGCGTATAATTCAATTCACAAAATGCAGAATGTCCAGTTCCGGCATTATTCCATGCTGAAGAACTTTCTTGAGCAGGTTGGTCTAATCTTTCGTAAATTTCAATAGTGATTTCGGGTTGCAATTCTTTAAGAAAAACGCCTAAAGTAGCACTCATTATACCTGTTCCAATTAGGATTACATGGGGTTGATTCATATTTAGTTTGTGAATTGTAGTTTACTGATAGTAAAAAAGCAGTAACCGTTTTTAAGTAATTTTAAATCGCAATAAATAATCTTGAAGCATAATAGTAGCAGCAATTTCATCTACCAAAGCTTTATTTTGACGTTGCTTCTTTTTTAAACCACTATCAATCATCGTTTGAAAAGCCATTTTAGAAGTAAAGCGTTCATCAGAACGTTCCACTTTCATTTCTGGAAAAGTGGACTTGAATTTTTGAACAAACTTCTCAATAATCTCAGTACTTTCTGAAGGTTGTCCATTCATTTGTTTAGGTTCACCAATAAGCACCACCGATACATTTTCTTTAGAGAAATAATTTTTTAGAAAAGTAATAGCGGTTTCTGAAGGAATAGTTGTTAATCCAGAAGCAATGATTTGGAAATCGTCAGTGACGGCTATACCAGTTCTTTTTATTCCATAGTCTATGGCTAGAATTCTTGACATTTTATTTTTTGTCAAAGATAATAAATAAGCCAACTTGTTTTATCTTTGCGACAAATTTAAACAACATGACTAACCTACAATCTACAATTGAAAAAGCTTGGGAAAACCGAGAATTATTAAAAGACGAAACGACTATAAATGCCATAAAAGAAGTTATCTATTTATTAGATAGCGGTACTTTACGGGTAGCAGAACCAATAAATTCAGGTTGGCAAGTAAATGAATGGGTTAAAAAAGCCGTAGTAATGTATTTTCCAATTCAAAAAATGGAAACGCATGAGGTGGGAATCTTTGAATTCCACGATAAAATGCTTTTAAAAACAGGTTATGCTGAAAAAGGAATTCGTGTAGTTCCTCCAGCAGTAGCACGTTACGGTGCTTATATTTCAAAAGGTGTGATTTTAATGCCAAGTTATGTAAATATTGGTGCTTATGTAGATGAAGGAACGATGGTAGATACTTGGGCAACGGTTGGAAGTTGTGCTCAAATTGGTAAACATGTTCATCTTTCTGGTGGAGTCGGTATTGGTGGTGTTTTAGAACCTTTACAAGCGGCACCTGTAATTATTGAAGATGGGGCTTTTATTGGTTCCAGATGCATTGTTGTCGAAGGGGTACGCATCGAAAAAGAAGCCGTACTTGGAGCCAATGTATGCTTAACAGCATCCACAAAAATAATTGATGTAACAGGCAGTGAACCGATTGAATATAAAGGATATGTTCCTTCTCGTTCGGTAGTTATTCCAGGTAGTTATACTAAAAAGTTTGCCGCTGGAGATTTTCAAGTACCTTGTGCCTTAATCATAGGAAAACGCAAACCATCAACGGATCTAAAAACATCATTGAATGATGCATTAAGAGAATATGACGTTGCTGTGTAAATAGTTTTCAGTTGCATTGTTCAGTATTCGAATGACTATCCGAGAGAAAATTATAGGGAGTAGTGTTTAATACAGTTTTCAGATTCTACTAAGTATCGGCAGAGCACTACTAAGAATAATAGTGTCGATTCTACGGAGCACTGATTACTGTGACTGCGAGTGAAAACTGATCACTACTTTCCAACTTTCCGCTTCAAATACTTTTTCCAAGCCGTTTTTCTTTTAAACTGCTGTGTTTTCTCCATAAGAATAGCTTGCAATTGTTCTTCGGGTTGCTGACTTAATTGAGCGTATTTGTTAGCAATAACATTGACCATCAATTTGGATAACCACATTTTTTTAAAATTATCCATTCGTTTTTCTATGGATAAATTTTCAAATTTCATCCGATTCAAATCAATTAAATAAAAATCATATTGTTGGTTTCCTTTATTTACAATTAAAGTATTACCAGGTGAATGATCAAGGAAATTCACATGAGCTTCATGCAATTTAAAAGTAAATGCAGCAAATTGCTGTAAAATGATAGTTCGTTCTGGAAACAGAGAATCGTGAATTAATTCTCTAATGGTGAAATCATAATCTATTTGCTCACAAAAATAAAAACTATTCCCTAACAAGCCGAAAATATTTCGTTCTTCAATAAAGGCAATTGGAAAGGGTGTTAGAATATCATGTTCAATCAAGTAGTTGGCATAATCAAAAGAACGCTTCGCTTTGGTGCTTCTAAAAAAAGAATAAATAATTGATTTTAGGACCCCAGGTTTTTGGAAAAATTTAATATTTACCTTTTCACTCCCCAGTAAATTTGATTTTATAATGTTGCGCGAACCTTTTACAATCAAATCACCTTGACCAAAAAAAGTTTTAACTAATTGAAGAATAGCCTCTTCTTGATACTGAAATTGGGGATGAATAGTTATTCGCACAATAATTTATTTTATTTGGGTTAAAAGTATAAAAAATAGTACTTTGCACCAAGAATTAGTTTTATGAAGAAAATATTAATCATACAAAATAAACGAATTGGTGACGTGCTGATTAGCGCTGTCATTGCTAATAATTACAAAGCAAAATACCCAAACAGCGAAGTGCATTTAATGGCTTACGACTATACTCATGGCGTAATAGAAAACAATCCAAACATTGATAAAATAATCACTATCAATGAAAAGGAATTGAAGAAATTTGGCAATTTGGTCAAAATAATTTTTCAAGTGCAACGTGAAAAATATGATGTAATATTTGATCCTTATTCAAAATTACAAAGTCGTTTGATTTGTAAATTTAGTCGTGCAACACAAACTGTGGGGCATAAAAGTCGAAAAAAAATTGGAAATTTAGGATATTACACCCATCCTGTTGAAATATTAAAGGTCAAAACACAAATATGTGGAAAAGCTATTGAAGATAGAATCCATCTTTTAAAACAAATAGATACTTTTGAAAACATTGACTATGAACCCAAAATTTATCTAACCGAAAAAGAACAAGAATTCCGTCTTCCTAATAAATATCTTGACAAAAAAATCATTATGTTAGGCATTTTAGGAAGTACACCTCAAAAATCAATGCCTTATGAATATATTGCGCAAATTGTAGATCATATTGCCACTAAATTCGATTGTTATTTGTTGTTCAATTATGCTCCCAATCAAAAAATTGAAGCTGATAAAATTTATAATCTATGCCAAAACAAATCGAGTATCATATTGGATATTTATGCTCCAAGTATTCGTGATTTTGCATTAATAATGAATCAGTGTACGGTTTTAGTTTCCAATGAGGGAGGAACAGTTCACATTGCAAAAGCCCTAAATAAGCCTACTTTTACTATTTTTTCTCCTTACATTAATAAAGACGATTGGAGTAGTTTTGAAGATGGAATGTTCCACAAATCAGTTCATTTATTAGATTTTATTCCTAACGCAATATCGGAACTATCCTATGAACAAAATAAAGAAATTGAGAAAAATCCACGAGAACTATACTTAAAACTAACTCCCGAAATGATTATTCCTGAATTAGACTCTTTTTTAATCGATCATTTAAAATAGCAAATTGTTTCTCTATTCCAAACTCCGTCCAAGTGCGTTTTTGAAGTCTGGTTTCTTTGCGAATTCTTAGATTTTTTTGAATCATTTCAGGCTTTACATAACCACGAGCATGATCTAAATGGATGCAAACAGATGAATAACGGATTTGTTTTGTTTGAATTCCTAAATTTATCAATCGTTCTCCAAATTCTCTATCTTCCCCTCCATATTGCATACGTTCATCAAATCCATTCACAGCCAAAAAATCTGATTTCCAACCAGAAGAATTATGTCCGTTCCAACTTGCCGTTGTAGGTGTCGTAAAATTTAATAACCAACTTGTTAATCCGTTAGCAATTAATTTATTATTTTTAAATGAATGTTTTATCCCATTCGATTTTAACCAATCTAAATCAAAACATTTTCCCGAATAAATATCCTCTTTGGTGATTTGTTCAGATAAATTCATAGGTAGCTTATAATAACCCCCAGATAAAAAATACCCTTCTTCTCTATTTTTAATATGGTGCTCAACAAAATCCTCTCTTGGAATACAATCGCCATCTGTCATTAAAATGTAATCCGTAGTCGTCGAAAGAATTGATTTATTTAAAATAATTGTCTTTTGGAAACCATTGTCTTTATGCCAAATATGAGCTATCGGATAAAATACTTCTTTCTGAATTTCTACAATACAATTTCTTGTTCTTTCATCAGAACCATCATCAGCTATTAGAACTTCAAAATTGCGATAGGTTTGTGTATTATAGCCATAAAGAACTTTTTTCAACCAATCAGGTGAATTATAAGTACTAATTATGATTGAAATATCTTTCTTCATTGCGTTGCAAAGATAAAATATTTTTTCTAAGTTTGAACTCTACAACGAACACTATGCAAACGATTACAGTTATCATTCCCGTTTACAATGAAGAGAGCTATATTCAAGATTGTTTACGTTCGGTTTCGTTTGCTAATCAAATAATAGTTATCGACTCTTTTAGCACTGATAATACATTAAAACTTGTAAATGAGTTTAATTGTGAAGTAATCCAACGTAAATTCGATAATTTTTCAAACCAAAAAAACGTAGCCATTCAATCAGCTAAATCCGACTGGATTTTATTTGTTGATGCTGATGAAAGAGTCACTGAAAAATTAAAATACGAAATAACGGAAACTCTTAAAAATCCAAAACATCAAGCTTATAAAATTAAATTTCCACATTTCTATATGAATAGGTTTCTATATCATACCGAAAATAGAGTTGTACGATTAGTAAAAAATGAAAATATTCATTTTGAAGGTGAAGTACACGAAAAATTAATTCATAAAGGAAGTGTAGGTTTATTGAAAAACTTTATGATTCATTACACTTATAAAGGATTATTTAATTATATAAAAAAGAAAGATTCTTATGCTTGGTTTCAAGCAAAAATGCTAAAAGATAAAAACAAAAGTGCCAATTATTTCTTTTTAGTGTTCAAACCCTTTTATCGATTTTTCCACACTTATATCATTCGCAGAGGTTTTTTAGACGGTGTTCCAGGATTAGCCTTAGCTATAATTGATGCTTATGGGGTTTTTTCAAGATATGTGAAAATGATTCTATTGGAAAAAGGATTAAAATAAACGAAGTTTTCCAAATTTTAATTTCAACTTAAAAATAAACAAATTATCTTGACCTTTAATATCTATCCTTTGAATTTCAAATTTATGTTTGAAAGGAAAACGATTAACCCTATTCCCAATTCTAAAAGCCATTTTTATTTTATTTTTTTCTAAAATCTTAAAAAAAGCTATTTTTTGATTTGATTTTTTAGGGTAATTACCATAAGGATAAGCCAAAGCCGGATATACTATTAAATTATTTTTGCTAATTAACGCAAAGCTTTTATCAAAATCTTCTTGTATTTCTTCAGATGTTAATGAAACATATTTTCTGTGAAAAAATGAATGATGCCCTAATTCAATCAATTCAGAATCCAATGACTTCAATTGCTCTATTGTCATTATTTTTTCAGAACCATCATTCCATGTATCCGATTGACCCATATAGGAAAAGGGAACAAAAAAAGTAGCTTTAATATGATACTTTTTAAGCAATGGAAGTGCATAATACAATTGATTTTCAGTTACATCATCAAAAGTTATCACTACTGATTTTTTTAATATAACATCCTTATTTTCTAATTCTGAAACAAAATAAGACGTAAATTTATTGTCTACTAAATATTTTAATTGCTCTTCAAATTTTTGAATAGAAATAGTCAAACCCAAACTTTTTGATTGATTTGAAGTAATATTATGATACATTAATATCGGAAGTCTGGACACAAATAAAATTTAAAGAATAGTATTGTGTAAAAATATTATATTTGTAGCATATTTCATCAATTAATATGTCTGAAAATAATCAAATCCCTAAAATAAGCGCTTTAGCTATTACTTTAAACGAAGAAAAAAACGTAAAAAGATATATTGAAAGTTTATCTTTTGCGGATGAAATTATTTTTGTTGATTCTCAAAGCACCGATAAAACAGCTGAAATTGCTGAACAAATGGGGGTAAAAGTAATCCAAAGAAAATTTGATAATTTTTCTAACCAACGAAACTATGCTATAAATCAAGCAAAAAATGATTGGATTGTTTTTTTTGATTTAGATGAAATTATGACAGTTGAATTGGAAAAAGAAATCGTTGAAACAATTATTTCTAAAACTAATAAAGTCGCTTTCTTTATAAGACGTAATTTTTTTCTGTTCAACAAACATTTAAAACATGGTGGTTTTCAAAATGATAAAGCAATCCGCTTATTCAATAAAAAGCATTGCACCTATGACGGTAACTTTGTTCATGAAAAAATTCATGCAGATGGTGAAGTTGGAACTTTAATTAATTCTATAAATCATTTTAGTTATATAAATTTTGATCATTACTGTAATAAATTAAATTTCTACAGCAAATTAAGAGCTACTAAACTCTACGATGAAAATAAAAAACCTAATATATACCATTTCATAATAAAACCTGCCTATCGTTTTTTATGGCAATATTTTTATAGACTAGGTATTCTAGATGGCAAAGAAGGTTTTCTCTCTGCTGGAGTTAACTCTTTTTTTGTTTTCAAAAGATATTTTGAACTTTGGTTGTTACGCAATAATATAGACTAAATCTCTTTTATATAACTTTGCTTATAAGGGCTTGAATGGTCGAAAATAGTATGTTAAATTAGCTTACATTTGTTTAATATTTTATCAATTAATATGTCTAAAGTTATCGATGTTCCTAAAATAAGTGCTTTAGCAATTACTTTTAATGAAGAAGAAAACGTAAAAAGATATATTGATAGTTTATCTTTTGCTGATGAAATTATTTTTGTCGATTCACAAAGCACGGATAAAACCGTAGAAATTGCAGAACAATTGGGGGTAAAAGTAATTCAAAGAAAATTTGATGACTTCTCTAATCAACGAAATTTTGCTATTAATCAAGCTAAAAATGATTGGATTGTCTTTTTCGATTTAGATGAAATTATGACACCTGAACTTGAAAATGAAATCATTCTAACTGTAAGTACTAGAACAGAAAAGGTAGCTTTTTTTGCTAAACGTAATTTTTACTTTCTTGGTAGAAGAATGAAATTTGGAGGCTGGCAAAACGATAAAGCAATTCGACTTTTCAATAAAAATTACTGTAAATACAACGGTAATTTAGTCCATGAAGTAGTTGAAAGTAAAGGAAAAACCGGTATTTTAAAAAATAGTTTAAATCATTATAGCTATAAAAATTTCGATAACTATAATGACAAATTAAACTTGTATAGCAAACTACAAGCGGAAAATTTATACAATAAAAAAATTAAACCTAATCCCTATCACCTGTTCTTTAGACCTTTTTACAGATTTCTTTGGCAATATCTTTTTAGATTAGGAATTCTCGACGGCAAAGAAGGATTTATATTGGCTTATGTACACTCTTTTTCTGTATTTAAACGCTATTTACAACTCTGGATGCTGTATAGAAAAATTGAATAAATATAATCCATACTATGTTTGATATCGCAGTAATAATTATCAATTACAATTCCAGTAAACTCACTAAAGAATGTGTAGAAAGTATTTTAGAAAAAACAGCTGAAAATCTTTCCTTTCAAATTATTGTTGTCGATAATTGTTCTGAAAAGGAAGATTATATTTTTTTAAAAACCTTTTGTGAAAGCCATTATTTTCAAAATCTTCAATTGATTCGAAGCAAAATAAATACAGGGTTTGGTGGCGGAAATATGATGGGGTACCAATTTGCTAATGCAAAATATATTGCTTTTGTCAATAATGATACTTTAGTATTGAATGATTGTCTTTCTATTTTAAAATCAGCCATTGAAAAAGATAGTGCTATCGCTATGGTCGGTGGACAATCCTACTCTGAAAATGGAGAAAGAATGGTGGCTTTTGACCATTTTGCTTCCATTTCAAAAGAAATTTTCGGAAGAGATTTCCTTGAAAAAATAAATCCAACTAAGTACCCAAAACGAAAAATTGAATACACTAATCCGATAAAAGTAAATTATGTTCAAGGTAGTTTTATATTTATTAGAGCAATTGATTTTAATAATGTGGGGGGATTTGACACTAATATTTTTCTTTATTATGAAGAAACGGATTTATCCAAACGTTTAAAAAGAATTGGCAAATCATGCTATTTAATTCCTGAAGCTAAATACATTCATTATCATGGAGCTAGCACACCCCAAAATATTACTATAAAAACTGAATTGAAAATATCACTTTTATATATCATCCGAAAACATTACGGCTTTGGAAGCTTTTATTTTATGCTCAATTATTTGAGAATCAATTATATTATTAGCACCCTTTTCAAACCAAAATATGGGTACTTACTAAAAGTACTTTTAGCTGGAGCACCTCTTTCAAAATCACTGAAAACAAAACAAGTAATTAAAGAAGTGGAACAATGAAACTATCTGTAGCACTTTGTACCTACAATGGAAGTCAATTTATAGAACAACAAATTCGTTCTATATTAAATCAAACTATCAAAATTGATGAAATAATTATTTGTGACGATCAATCTACAGATACTACAATCTCCATTCTAAAAAAACTTCTAAAGGATAATCCTGAAATTACCATTATAGAAAATAAAATAAATGTAAAAAGTACCAAAAACTTCGAAAAAGCAATTGCACGAACCACAGGAGACTATATTTTTCTTTCTGATCAAGATGATGTATGGAAAAAGGATAAAGTAGAGAAAATTCTAAATGTTTTTAAACTAAATCCAACAGCAGAAGGTGTTTTTTCTAATGCTGATTTAATCGACCAAAACAATGCCATTTTTACCAATAAAACAATTTGGGATTCTGTATTTTTCTATGAAAATGAATTAAAAAAACCTATTGACTTTTTTGACATCATCGCTATGAATGGAAATATTGTTACCGGAGCAACTTTATGCATAAAAAAAGAAATCAAATCATTCATTATCCCTATTTCAGAAGAAAATTTACATGACGAATGGATAGCTTCTTTATTGGCTTTGAGAAAAACCTTATTTTATTCAACTGAAAATTTAATTTCCTACAGAATTCACTCCAACCAACAAGTTGGTATGAAAAGACTGGAAAAAGTTGATAATATGACTTCTAAAAAAAGGATAATACTTGGTTTAGAAAAACCTACAAAATTTACTGATTACCGAATTTTATCAAAAAAAATATTTCTAAAACAAAAAGAATTATTAAATTTCAAAAAATATAATTTTGAATTTATTGACGTCGAAAAATTAGTAGTTCAATATAAATTGGAATTGGAAGAAATAAGAAAAAAAACAAAATCAAAATTTCCATTACGCTATCACTTAACCTCCATAATTGACTCAATTCTTGGAAAAAGAAATCAAATATGAATACAAATTTTGCCGCTTGCGTCATATTGTACAATCCTAAAAAAGAAGATATTGCTAATATTGCAACGTATTCTAACAAAGTGAAAAAACTATATGTATTTGACAATACAGAAGGCACCAATAATGCAGCCTTTTTTAAGGGAATATATAATGTAAGTTATTTTTATGATAATGAGAATAAAGGGCTATCATTTCGATTAAATGAAGCATGCAATAAAGCAATAGCTGATAATTTTGAATTTTTGTTGACAATGGATCAAGACTCTTCCTTTTTAGATGAAAACCTTGATCAGTATCTTAATGATGTACTTTATTATCCCAATAAAGAAAAAGTGGCTGTTTACGGATTAGAATATGAAAATGAGCATAAAAAATTTATTCCAAACAAAATCATCCCTTCTAAAAAAGATCATTTAATAACTTCAGCCTCCATAATAAATTTAAAACTTTTTACTACAATTGGAGGATTTGATGAAAATCTATTTATTGATGGAGTAGACATCGATTATTGCTATAACGCTATGGCTAAAGGATTAGAAAACATTGAATTTAAAAATAATTATTTCAAACATGCATTGGGGGAACCTATATTCAGAGGAACAATTTATACTTTATTTTTGTTCAAAAAGAAACGCACAATTCATTCTCCCATAAGAATTTACTATATGTATAGAAATATGCTTTATCTAGAAAATAAATATAAAGACATTTTTCCTGAA
>CAIWKX010000241.1 GCA_903913315.1 uncultured Bacteroidota bacterium
GATACATAAATCTTGATTTTAATGGGATACATATTCAGAAAATTGTATTTTTGTAATGGCATGCAAGTAAAAAAGATTACGTCATGTACCGAATCAATTTTGTATGTATCATACATTTTGAATTATGTTTTTTACATTTACAGAGTTCCAATTACAATTAATACCTTTGAAGTATGACACCAACCAAAAATCACATAGGAAGAAAAATTAGCCGAATTCGAGAACTAAGAGATATGAAGCAAGATGCCTTAGCACAGGCTATGGGTACAAGCCAACAATCAATTTCTATATTGGAAAATAGCGAAACAATTGATGAAGAAAATTGGTTGAGGTAGCAAAAGCATTAGGTGTTTCTCCTGAGGCAATTAAGAATTTCTCAGAAGATGCCGTGATTAATTATTTCAATAATATATACGATAATGATTTCAGTCATAGTAGTGGTGCATTCGGTCACCAATGCACTTTCAATCCCTTAGATAAATTAATCGAAGCTTACGAAGAAAACAAAAAGCTTTACGAAAGGCTTCTTGACGCAGAAAGAAAAAAATAAACGAAGCCGTCTCAGAATAGATTTTGAGACGTTTTTTTATGCTTTTTTTCTTCAAATTTTTTTTGAGATTTATAAAAAAAGGATAAAGTTGCTACTAATTTATCTCACCAAACTAAAATGCCCAAGCTCCGCAAAATGTTGCATAAAAGAATTAATTTGCAGCGTGTGCTGTGTACATGTCTCCTGACCCCCCAAATCGTCCTGCAATTCTTTGCCGTTGTACTTATAAGGATTAGCAAAACCTGCAATAACAAAAACACCTCAATAACCTTTTTATTACTTAGAACGTCCTGTCAACATTTTTCTACTCTTCGAGTATAGAAAAAATATTAATTAGTTGACTAGTAGCATAAAAAAGCTCTCGAATTGAGAGCTTGTGAATCAAATAAAACCATATTTTTTTTTAAGAATAGGAAGAATTGTTTTAGCTTTTTTTATAGTTTCATGCACCTTAGTTAATAGTATTAAATCAATATTTCCAACAATTCTTTCTGGGTTTGAAACCAAAAAATCTATTAATTTTTGCTTGTTAAATTCTTTTAAATCAGCACAATTTATATAGCTATCATAATTCAAAAAATCATGTCTAGCTTTATCAATTTTTAAATGAAGACTTTGTAAATAGGTTGTTGGTGCTATGTTTTTATTGACTACAGTATTAATAATTACATAAGCAACAGCCATTTCTTTATCATTTATTCCAACGATAATAATGTATTTATCATAGTTTACTCGAATATCTTCAAGCTTAATTAAAAGAGCTTTGCCTATATCTATATTCCTTTCTGCAAATTGTTTTTTTAAGTTGTCTGGAAATAAATCACCTAAACTCATGCAAGCCTAATGTTATCGTTAACCATTTGTTGGTTGATATACATTAAAACACTTTCATCTGCCCCTATGGCTTTTGCTATGTCAAAATAATCTATTTCCCATTCTGCTTTTTCGTAAGCTTCGTTATGAGACTTATCAGTCAAATCATCAAAAACTAGATTTTTATTTTCATTGATTGATTCGGTTAAACATTCTATATCAGTTTCTGACAAATAATCTAAATTTACTTCTTTTAAAGGCTTAATAAAATGTTTTCCATATTTAGACACAACGTTTTCTAATTCGGTAATTTGATTATCAACTACATATTTAATAAATGAAGGAACTGGTCCATATTGCATCTTTAAATATGTATCGCCAATAATTGGACGACCATATCTAACTAAATGGATTTGGTCAGCGAAATAAAGAATCTTATAAGTTTTATGTGCATCGGCTTTTTCAAGCTGATTTACTACAAATAAAAGACTATTAACCGCTTTTTCTTTATTTAAATTAAAACTTTTCATATATAAAAGGGAACATCTTACATAAGATGATGGTACAAATTTATAAAAAAAATAGAACATAACAACAATATATCGTATAAACAGCTAATTATATGCCAAATAGAAATATATGTTAGGCATTTCTTTAATCTAAATCACATCGGAAAAACCGATTTATCAACGCTCTTTCGCTCTCAATATTCACCTTGAAATACTTCTCTGTAGTGCCCTCTTACAAAACTATCAAGTCTTTCTTTAAAAAAATTTGATTTCGGTTTAGGATCTCCATAATCACCGTTACTACCATCATGCATCAGATGATTAAAAGTACTTACAATCACCCCAGCTCTGCAAAATGTTCCATAAAAGAATTAATTTGTAGCGAGTGGGGTGCAAATGTCTCCTCCCCCCCCAACTCGTTCTGCAATTCTTTGCCGTTATACTTATAAGGATTAGCAAAACTTCCAATAGCAATAATACCTCATCAACACTTTTGTTACTCAGAACGTCCCTTCAACATTTTCTATCTTACGAATATAAGAAAAATATTAATTAGTTGACTAGTAGCATAAAAAAAACCTCTAGTTTCCCAGAGGCTTCAATTTCTTTCACTTAGTTACGTTTCATACTTAAGTATGCAAGAGGCTTGACTAAGCATTACGGTACAAATATACAAAATATATAACATATATGCTATATTTGTTAAAAATTTTACATTTCAGTGCAGTACCAAAAATTAGAATTTTATATATCAAAGCCAAGATTAGATAGGTTTTTAACCGCATGCGAGAATTCTCAAGCAAGAGCTAAAAATCTATACCATGCCAACTTAAAAGTAGCAGAATCATTCTATATAGTATTAAATCTGTTTGAGGTATTCCTGAGAAACAGAATAAATGCCGAATTGTCATCTTACTTTGGAAATCCCGATTGGATATTGACTGAAAAAAATGGTTTTATGGCAGACCAATCACTTGCAGGAACAAGATTCTATCTTCAAAGAGAAGTTATTACTGCTGAAAGAAGACTTACAGTTCGCAATAAAGTAATTTCATCAGGTTTGGTAGTCGCAGAACAAAGTTTTGGGTTTTGGACAAGCCTTTTTAACACACACCACTATCGAATTTTATCAGGTAGCCCAATACAATGCTTTCATTATGTACCTTCAAGCATTCAAAGGAAACAACTTAACTTAATCCTAAATGATATAAGGGATTTTCGCAATAGAATTTACCATAATCGCATCGCGTTATCAAAGCAGTAATTATATGGAGACCATCTACACATTTTCTCTGCTAGTGGGTCAATACCCCACCAAGTACAATCTGCTGGGTCAAACATTGTAGCACCATATCATAAATATTCAGCCCCAGTTCGTCTTGCAGTTCTTTTCCATTGTATTTATACTTATAAGGATTAGCAAAAATTTACTAATTCAATAAATACAACTGTTTTCGATTGATATATTTAAGAACGTTTTCTCTGACGAAAATAGTAGTTTTTAGATTGAAATTCTATTTTATAAAATAAAAAATTCAAAATAATGATTATACTTTCTTTAAATTTAAAAAATACTAACTTTGTATAAAAAAATAAGAATGGAAGATATAAGATGGGAGCAACGATTTTCTAATTTTAACAAAGCCATGTCAAAATTGGAGGAATCAGTAGAATATATAAATCATAATTTTGTAGATGGTGAAGATGAATTAGAATCCGAAGATTTAGGATACGTTGTTGATGAATTAATAAAAGAGGGGTTAATTCAAAGATTTGAATACACACATGAATTGGCTTGGAATGTTATGAAAGATTATGCATTTTTTCAAGGAAATTCAACTATCGGAGGTTCAAGAGATGCAACCAGAGAAGCATACAAATTGCAGTTAATAGAGAGTGCTGATGTATGGATGGATATGATTCAAAGTCGCAATAAAACTTCTCATACATACGATGAGAATACTGCCAACGAAATATTTGGTAAAATAATTAATGACTATTTTCCATTATTTTTTAAATTTAGAAAAGTAATGGAAGGAAAGAGAAGTGGAGAACAAAGCAATTTAAAATTATGATTTTATTCGGTCTTTCTTCAAATAACATAGCTAAAATTAATTCAGTATTCAATCAATATTCAGATATTAATGAGGTCTTAATATTCGGCTCTAGGGCAAAAGGTAACTATAGAGATAATTCTGATATTGACTTGGTGATAAAAGGAAAGAACATAAATTTATCAACTTTGCAAGAAATTGAAAATAAATTAGAAGAGTTATATATACCAAATTCTATTGATTTAATAGTTTATGATAATATCAATAATTCTGATTTATTAAATCATATAAATAGAATTGGTAAACAATTTTATGAGAAAGGGAAATACTTACCGTTAATTTCATAACAAACACTAAATAGGAAAATACCGATTTATCAACGCTCTTTCGCTCTCACTATTCACCTTGAAATACTTCTCTGTAGTGCCCTCTTACAAAACTATCAAGTCTTTCTTTAAAAAAATTGATTTCGGTTTAGGATCTCCATAATCACCGTTACTACCATCATCCATCAGATGATTAAAAGTACTTACAATCACCCCAGCTCTGCAAAATGTTCCATAAAATAATTATTTTGTAGCGAGTGCCGCGCAAATGACTCCTGACCCCCCAACTCGTCCTGCAATTCTTTGCAGTTGTACTTTTAAGGATTAGTAAAACTTTCAATAACAAAAACACCTCATCAACACTTTTATTACTCAGAACGTCATGTCAACATTTTTCTATTTTACTAATACAAGTAAATTTTTAATTTGGTAACATATAGACATAAAAAAAGCTCTCAATTTGAAAGCTATTTTGTATTGCTATTTTTTCACTTTATACTTTGATTGACAACTCTAAATGTCCACCCAAGCCTAGTTCCACAATCTTTTGAAGCGTTGAGAATCGTGCTTCTTTTACGTTGTTTTCAATCTTGGAGATATAAGATTTTGTTGTTCCAACCTTTTCAGCAAGTTCTCCTTGTGTTAAACCTTTTTGGATTCGAGCATCATGAATCATTGCTCCAATTCTAAAGTTTTCGTAACCAGATTCCAATTCATCACGTTCAGTTGTTTCTATTTTCCCGTAATGTTTGTCTTTGAACTGGTCTAATGTTTTGATATTATTATTTTTCGCTTTCATATTCGTTTTTGATTTTAATTGCTCTTTCAATTTCGTTCTTTGGTGTTTTCTGTGTCTTCTTTTGGAATCCATTCGTTATTACCACCAATGACCTTCATCGAAAAAACAAAAGATTCTAAAAATGTTTCTACCCTGTTGAACTCTGATTTCAAATAGTCCGTCAGTATTTTCAATATGTTTAAGATACGTTTCTGGAATTCTTTCTAACGCTTCAATTAATTGTAACGTCCAGATAATCTTATTCTTTACCTTATCTCGCTGTTTTTCAAAGAATTCTTCAAAGTAATCTTTATAAAAAAGGATTGTTCTTTGTTTTTTCATTTTACAAATATACAAATGTTGTACCAAAGTGAAACTTTTTAGTGCTAAAAAATATTATAAGGGAAATAATCAATAAAACGAACCGTACAGTTTTTACATTGATATTGCTGCTTTCTGTTTTTAGTAAATCCATTTTTAATGATTACTTTTGATTTGCATTTTGGGCAAATCTGTGTATCACTAACTTTGATACACGAGGTGTCATTATTTATCATTTCATTTGATTTAAGACTTTATCAAATGTAAAAAAGGTAAACTATATAGCTTACCTTTTTACTTTAATTTTACAATATTATTAATTTACAGATAGTTAAGTTGACTAAATCAGTTCATCACTAACTTTGATACATTACCCTATTCTAACATTTTTTTCACAATCATTATTACCCCAATTGTTATGAATCCTATTTCTTCCAAATATCATTTAAAAGGAATACTAGAAAAAGCAGATTCAACAGGTGGTTGTTTTGAGGTTGACCATATCATATATATACCAAAAACAATTGCTGCAATCCCAAATAAGATATCTGACATAATTTCACTTTTTAGTTTATTTTTTTTTCTCTAATTGTTTTACCTTTTCTTTAGCTATATCTGCAGCTTTATCAATAGTTTTTGCTGCCACTTCTTTTGCTGCAGTTTTAGTAAACTTATCTACACCAGGAATTTTTGACGATTTTACTTTCCACCTTATTTCCAACTGCTTCTTTTGAAAGTTCAATCGCTGCTTCTTTTCCTTCCCCTTTTGTAGCGAATGAGGTTGCTTTAGCATATGTTTCAACTGAACTCAGTTTATTCCCAAAATTATACATTTCAATCGATTCAGGAGTTCCTTCAGGAAAGGATACAATACCTGAAACAACAGCATTAATTTTAACATATGTACTTGTCGATCCAGCAACTTCTGCAATCTTATCTGCCGTTTTTATAATGTTGTTTTTTATTTTACCTCTAAATTCTTTTAAATATGGTACAAAAGAATCTGCATAACTATTAAAATTTACGGGATTTGTAGGAACTAACTCTAAACCTTCCAATTCTCTTCCTAATCCCATTTTATTTTCTTGGAATGCGTAAGTTGAATTATATGGATATTTTTCAGCTAGTGGGTCAATACTTCATAATACCTATAGCATAATCATAATTTTGCCATTTAAAGCTGTCCCAGTTAAGTCCTAGCTCGTCTTGGCGTTCCTGTCCTTGAAACTTATACTTATAAGGATCAGCAAAACTTACAATAATAGCAACAACTCATCAACACTTTTATTACTCAGAACGTCCTGTCAACATTTTTTTATTTTACTAAAATAAGTAAATTTTTAATTTGGTAACATAAAGACATAAAAAAAGCTCTCAATTTGAAAGCTTAAATTTTAATGGTAATCCTATTTAATCATCGTAGTGCAATCTACATTGTAGTATTACGCATTTTTGGTCATTGCCTTTCGTTCCTGACACTTTGTAAACTAATCTATGTTCGCCAGTAATTCGCCTTGACCAATAACCTTTCAAATCATGCTTGAGAGGTTCTGGCTTTCCAATTCCTGTAAATGGATTTTGTTTAATTGCTTTAAGCAATTCTTTAATTCTCACTGCTGTATCGGGGTCGTTTTCTAACCAATATTCAAAATCTTCCCAACCGTATGGAGTAAATACTATATCCATAAATTACTCTGAGAGTTTAATTTCTTGTGCAGAACCATCATCCAATTTAAAATTTTTAAATTCTCCTTTTTCTGCTTGTTCAATTGATTCCGCAAGTCTTTTTCGGTTTGCTTTATTTGAAAGCAAATGTTGAGTTTCTGTCATGGCATTATACTCTTTTAGCGATATAATGACAACAGCATCTTCTTCCTCATTTCTTGGAACAATTATGATCTCTGAGGATTCAGAAACTTCATCAAAATAACCTTTCATGTTTTTTCTTAATGTTGATATGGTTACAGCTTTCATAATCTTTATTTTTAGTTGTACTTCTTATTGTACGTTCAAATGTACAAAAAAGTTGCATTATTTGCAAAATATTTGCAAATAATGCAACTTTTTCCAGCACCCAGCTCCGCAAAATGTTCCATAAAAGAATTAATTTGTAGCGAGTGCTGCAAATGTCTCCTGACCCTCCAACTCGTCCTGCAATTCTTTGCCGTTGTACTTATAAGGATTAGCAAAACCTGCAATAACAAAAACACCTCATCAACACTTTTAATACCTAGAACTTCTTCTTACATTTTTCTTGTAAGGCTAATATAAGCAAAATTTTAATTTAGAAGTATTTTGGCATAAAAAAAGCTTCCGATTGGGAAACTTTAACAGTTCTTTAATTTAACTGTTTTTTATACATCTATCTTATTCATTGATTTAACTTTCAATAAATTAAGTATATAAGATCATGTTTTATTGAAGGTTCTTTTTTAAAACTCTATCAAAATTATCTGATTTAATGAAATTTTGTTTCTTTTTGTTTACTTGGATTACCTCTAAAAAACCTAGTTTAACCAAAGCTTTTAAGTCCGTTCTAGCAGTAAAATTGGAAACATTAAATCTGCTTTCAATTCCTTTAATATTTAAAACCCTATCTGAATCATCATTTATTACTTTTAATATTTGTGCCATACGTTCATTAACACTTGGTATTTTCAAAAATTTTGCAGCTTGTATCACTTCTCTCTGTTTTCTTCCTATATATTCTTTTAATGCAGCATAAGCTTTTTCCATTGTTTTGATATGATATGTTATAAAATAACCTAAATCATTTCCATCAACTTCTGAATACAAATAAGCTTTTTCATATTGTGCTTTTGTATCTTTAATAATTCTTGAAATTGATAAATACTCTGTGAGCCAATAACCACGTTTTAGCATATACCAATAAAACAAAGCTCTAGCAGTTCTTCCATTACCATCAGAAAATGGATGAATCCAACCAATCATAAAATGAATAATACATCCTTTGATAATAGGATGAATAAAATTTTGATTATCATTATTGAAAAAGTCGCACAAATCTTTTATTAAATCATTTAACTCTTCATGTGATGGAGGGGTATGTACAATTTCACTTTTTACATGATTTACTACATGCACATCATTATTGTTTCTAAACATACCTTCATCTTCAATATCATCCAATGTACCATTTGTTATAAGTTTGTGGAGATACAATATTTTCTCTGGGCTTATTTCATCACTCTTAAGTTGAATAATATGCTTCATTGTAATATAATTGTTCATTATCATTTGTTCAGATTTATTTCTAGGCTTTTTTTCCTGTTGAATCATTTCTTTAGCCTTTTTTCTTGTGGTGCTTGCTCCCTCCATTTGACTACTTGAAATTGCTTCTTCCATAATAGAACTAATCATAAATTTAGTTTTATCAGTCTCTGCAATACCAACATTACTCCCAAGATTTCCCCCTATATGTAAATCGAATTGATGTAATGCTCTTTGCATGTAATCTGTTATAAGGTAGTTAAACCTATAATTACCGAATCTTAATTCAGTACTTCTAAGATGTCTGAAAAATTTAACAGCATTCCAAAGTTCTTCTGGAGTACAATCCTTAGCTTTGTATTTAACTTTATCCCAATATAAGTAATCGTCTTGAATATTTTTTATAACGCCTTGACTTTGTAATCTTACCATCAAAGGAATTACATCGCTGTTGTTATTAAATATAGGTGCTAACTCAATCATCTTAATTAACGGTTTTAAATTAAAAAACAAAAATAGTTAAAATTGCGAGATTATCTCAAAATCTCGCAATTTTAACTATTTTTAAATATCAAATAGGAAAAAACCGATTTATCAACGCTCTTTCGTTCTCACTATTCACCTTAATATACTTCTCTGTAGTGCCCTCTTACAAAACTATCAAGTCTTTCTTTAAAAAAATTGATTTCGGTTTAGGATCTCCATAATCACCGTTACTACCATCATCCATCAGATGATTAAAAGTACTACCAATCACCCCAGCTCTGCAAAATGTTCCATAAAAGAATTAATTTGTAGCGAGTGCCGCGCAAATGCCTCCTGACTTTGCCTGCTTTACCTACATGTTTATTCTTTTATGGAACATCCCGACCAAGCGGGGCTTGTCGAAGTAGGTTAAAAAAGTGTAAAATACTCATTTTAAGCGAAGCATAATTGTGGCCTCAATTTATAGCCTTTGCACTTAAACGATATCATTCGTTGTCGATCATTGTAATTCTTTAGAAAAATGCCCTTAATTCTCCACATCCAAATCAAAAATATAACGCTTTTACACTCAAAATGTTAATTTTTTAATTAATATATGATTTAATTTGAAATTAAAGACGATTTACCATAAATTAGTCCTTCAAATTCGCATTCTATATGGCAAAAGTAATAGCCCCATTTAAAATTGTTGGAACCCTTGGTGATGTTAATTTTTATATTGCCGAAGATAAAAAAACCAATCTTGCTCGCCAAAAAGGAAAAACGGGAGTATCTAGTGAAGAATTCAAAAGAAATCCTATTTTCACCAAAGTAAAAAACCATGCCAAAGAATTTGGAAGATGCACTAAAAAAGCAATACTGTTTAGACACTTAGCATTGCATTTCAACAAAAGAGCAAAAAACGGAAGCTTTGCAGGACGCTGTAATAAACTCCTACTTGACGTCTTATATGAGGACAACGTCAATCCAGAAGGAGAAAGAACATTTGAAAAAGGTATGGAATCAGAAGAGGCAAGACAATACTTCGTCGGTTTTGAAGGAAACATACTTAGACCTTTAAAAACGGTATTGAAATCAAAATGGTACTGGAATCCCGAAAATAACGAATTCAAAATAAATAAGTTCAATCCATCAAGACATATTGACTGGCCAGAAAAAGCAGAACAAGTGCATATAGCAATAGCTAGAACCTCCTGGAATTTTATTGATAATAAATTTACTACGGAATACAGTGAAGAAATAATAATTGAGAAACAAGAAAAAACAGCCAATCTCCTACTAAATACAAAAACCGCTAATGAAAATGACTTCAATATGGTCTATCTATTCATTGGCTTCTCTTTTAAAGACAGAAAAAGAACTAAAGAACTAAAAAGAAGTAACAACACGGTCTGTATAATCTGGGCAAAATAACCCAAAAACAGATTTGAAAGCACTTGAAAGTATCAAAAAAATCCCTTGAACGCTAAAAGAGTCCTTTAAATATCAGTAGAGAAAACTAAAAATAGTATCTCATTTTAGCTTTTTCCCATTGCATAGTGATGCTTCGGAATTAAAAAAAATCCGATAAAAAATTCAACTTTACAACCAATTCAAAATAATTTAATCGACTTCAATGTTATTATTGAATATGGCAGATATAGAATATACTCAAATATTAAAATTTACTTGCTACAAGTCGCTTCTTTAATTTCAAAAAATTAGTCAGAAATATACCTACTAATGGGTATTGTCTCGTACTGAATTTATCTTGAATTTTACACTACAAATAAAACAAAAATTTTATGTCTAACAAGTTGAAACATTTTTATGATGATGATACCCTTCGCAAAAGTTGGATATGCAAACTATTAATAGCTTTGGCAGTAGCATTGTCAATTGTTATTCTAGTTCTACTGTCAATCGAATTTTTAGTTCCAGAGATACTAAATTTAAACATAGTTTTGGTGGCATTAGCCTCTGTAAGCATTACGCTAACTATAGGTTTTGCTTTAGTTATTTTATTTAAGATTTCTAAAAATTAATTGAGAATATAAATCAATACTTCCAATCAAAAAATTAAAAATTAAAATATACAATTGACCCAAACAATTGAATCTTATTTTTTTCCATAGTAGCCAAAAACAACCTTCCCAAACTTGTTTTTGTCTCATTAAATTATCCAAAACCTACTAGAACAGGATTACCGATGCCTGAATCAAGTAGGTTTTCTTTAATTTAAATGAACTAAACATGAAAAAAAGTACAAAAAACAAAGTCTATCAACGACTTTCGACATGGAAAATAGTTACACTGTTTCTTGTCATGACATTCTTGGGAATGCAAAGTGCAACAGCACAATACACCGCCATTCCAGACGCAAATTTTGAACACGCACTATTTACGCTAGGAATTGACACCATTGATGGCGATCATCAGGTGCTTACTTCGGCTGTTAGTGGAGTAACAAGTTTGGATGTTAGTCTGTCGGGTATTTCTGATTTAACAGGAATTCAAGAGTTTACAAGTTTGCAAACTTTGTATTGTTATAATAACCTATTAACAAGTTTAAACTTGAGTGGGTTGACTAATTTACAAATTTTAGGTTGTGAGTCTAACCTATTAACAAGTTTAAACGTGAATGGGTTGACTAATTTACAAATATTACAATGTGGTGGTAACCAATTATCAAGCTTAAATGTGAGTGGGTTGAACAGTTTGTCATATTTGGATTGTGATACGAATCAATTACCGAGTTTAAATGTAAGTGGTTTAACTAATTTACAAAATTTAGATTGTAGATATAATCAATTAGCGAGTTTAAACTTGAGTGGATTGACGAATAACTTTATGTTTTTGAGTTGTTCTTACAATCAATTAACCAATATAAATGTCAGTGGTTATATTAATTTGGAAACAATATATTGTAATAATAATCAATTAACAAGTTTAAACGCAAGTGGATTAACTAATTTAAATTATTTATATTGTGGAGCTAATCAATTAACAAGTTTAAACTTAACTGGTTCACGGTATTTAGAATCTTTCGATTGTATTTCAAATCCAAATTTAACCTGTATCTCTGTTTTTGATCCAACAGCTGCTTTAGCAAATCTAAACTGGACAAAAGATGCTACAACAAGTTATGCTACCAATTGCAGTTTAGGTTCAATCGCTGCTGTTATTTCAGGTACAACATCTATCTGTTCAGGTGGTTCAACAACAATAAATGTTGCCATTACTGGGGGAACAAGTCCTTTCACTTTAGTATATTCAGATGGAACTAAAAACAACACCATTACTGGCTATGTTTCAGGAATAGCTATTCCAGTAAGCCCAACAGCTAATACAACGTATTCTATTGCGTCTGTCACCGATGCAGCATCAAATGTAGGCACTGGTAATTCTGGAACGGCAGTGATTACTGTTAATCCAACCACACCAACTTTTTCAGCCATAGCACCTATTGCCCCAGGTACTACTTTGTCAGCATTGCCGACAACGTCTAACAATGGTATTACGGGAACTTGGTCACCAGCATTATATAACACACATAACACAACGTACACTTTTACTCCTGATGCTGGACAATGTGCCACTAACACCATCACTTTAGATATTACGGTTCAAATAAGGGTATGTCATAGTGGAACAGTTGCAGATCTAACTCCAAATGATGCTACTATCAAATGGTATGCAGCAAATACAGGAGGAACTAAACTAGCATTGACCTCAGTATTGTCAACAAAAACATATTATTATACACAAACTGTGGCTGGAGTTGAAGGACCAAGATACGCAATAGCTGTGGTTGTAAATAAGCCTGCAGCACCAACAGCTCTTAATCAAGTTTTTTGTTTATCAGGTACTGTTTCGGACTTGACTGCTACAGGTAGCGATATTTTATGGTATACTACAACAACAAGTGGTTCACCAATAAACCCGTCTACACCAATCGCCTCAGCAACGTATTATGCTTCGCAAACTATATACGGTTGTGAAAGTATCTCTAGAAAACCAGTGACTGTGAAATTAAATATAACTTCATCTCCAGTAGCTTTATCTTCACAAACTTTTTGTTCCGGAGCTAAAGTCTCAAATCTTGCTGCCACGGGTACTTTGCTAAAATGGTACACGTCACCAAATGCGGGTGTAGCCTTAGCTACAACTGATATTTTAAGTTCAGGAACGTATTATGTCTCTCAAACAGTAAGCGATTGTAAAAGTTTAAGAACGGTAGTCACAGTAGTTGTGAATAACACTCCAGCTCCAATCGCTTCTTCTCAAACATTGTATTATGGTTCCAAAATAGCTAATTTGACCGCTACTGGCACTAACATTAAATGGTACAATACTTCAACAGGTGGCACAGTTTTAGCTGCTACAACCTTTATAAATTCAGGGACATATTATGCTTCGCAAACAAGTAATGGTTGCGAAAGTGAAAGAACGGCTGTTACAATAACTTTAATAAGTGTACCATTGCCAAATGCAGCACCACAAACACTTTGTAATATCTCTAGAATTTCTGATTTGATAGCTACTGGTTCTAATTTGAAATGGTATACTGATCCAACAGGTGGAGTTGCTCTTCCAGGAGCTATTATCTTAACAACAAAGACATATTATGTCAGCCAAACTTTAAATGGTGCTGAAAGTGCAAGAATCGCAGTACCGATAACTATAAATACTACGCCTACTCCTTGGTCGACATTTCAATCTTTTACCTATGCTGCAACAGTAGCTGATTTAGTAGCTACTGGAACTGACATCAAATGGTACGCCACAACAACAGGTGGAACACCACTAGATACAACTACATTATTAGTATCTAATGTATTATATTATTGCTCGCAAACCATTAATGGTTGTGAGAGTACTAGAAGAGCGATTGTTGTTAGAATAGCGGTGGCCTTAATAGGTAATGTTACTAATACCGCAATTGCAAAAACGGAAACATCTCCAACAGAATTTAAGATATATCCTAATCCTACCAGCAATAGCTTAACAATAGCTACCTCAAATGATAATACAATCGATAAAGTGGTTGTGATTGATTTATTCGGAAAAGTTATTCTCGAAGAAACACCAATAAACAATCAAATCAAGGTCGAACAATTTCCTACAGGAACCTATATCATCCAAATATCCTCTGGAGAAGAAAAGTTTCTTACTAAATTTATTAAGGAATAATCTTTAATAAAATCAATAAAGAAAAACCGTCTCCCAATTTGTAGGAGACGGTTTAAACTATTGAAATCATTTAACATTTTTTGATTGAAGCAAAAAAGCTAAAATTTTTGTTGCAAATTTTAGCTTTTTTTAAGTGCATAGTAACACTACGGATTAAAAAAAATGTGATTTGGTATGAAAAGAGAGTTTTACAGCCAATTGAAAAAAGTGTAAACGACTTCTAAACCTTTAAAATACCTATATATAGGTACTTATATTTAATTTAATTATCTTTAATTTGTATTATTAACCCTTAAAAATATTTATATGAAAGTTTACCAAACATGTGGAAGTTTTGATGTAGCTTCACTTACTGCAACTGCAAACACCTACCTTCCTAACGACAAAACCTTAAGCTGTAAATACATAAAGTATTACAATATATCAAATAGTACTGAATTTGGTGTATTTGGTGTAATGACTGATAACCAAGGAAATAAAGACTTAAGGTCAACTACTTTAGAAGTAATAGCAACTCAAGTTAATCCACAACCAATTGACTTAATAAATATTTCCTCGGTTTATGCAACGAGAAAATTAGATACTTTAACTATTAAAAATAGTCTCTATTTTTTCTGTTTTCATGATGATGCCTTTGACGAATCATATTTACTCAATCTTCAACAGAGTAAAATTAGTCTAAAAGCTTTGCTGGTCGCCTTAAACAATTCTGATTTTGAACAAGAAGGTTATGTAATCCCGACGAAATTAATCCCCTTTGTTCCTAAAAAAGGAAATGGTGGAATTCTAACGGCAAATGGTAGTTGCTAAAAATGTCTAAAAAAAATATTTTAGTATTACTTTGTAAAGCAACACTTTTTTGTAGTGTTGCTTTCTCTTATTCACAATCTTCTGAAATAAATCAATTTGAAAAAGCAGTCAAAAATAATGAATATAACAATGCTATTCTACTCTCTAAAAAGATAGACAAAAAAAAATGCAAAGCAGCAGATAAAGCAAAATTTGATTATTTATTCGGTACGCTAGAGGAAGAAAATAATAAAGATAACTTAGCTTTCAATGATTACATTATTGCCAAAAAAGAATATATTGCTATCGATAGCATCGATAAAGTAGCACAGATAAACTTAAAAATTGTAGCTTTATTATTAGCAATAAATAAAAACAAAGAGGATTATGACCCATTTTTAAATGAATATATTGAATATGCTAAACTAAAAAAAGATCCCAATTTTCTTTCTCAAAGTTACATGGAAATAGGAAAATCTTTTTATAATGCCGACCCCTTTTTAGCCTTATACTATTTTAAAAAAGCAGAAAAAGAAAATTTAAAAACATCCAATGAAGTATTTCTTGGCAAAATACTCCAAAACTTAGGAGCTACCTATGCTCATGATAAAATTAAAAAATTTGATTCAGCAATTTTTGTGTACGACAAAGCGTTGCTCATCTTTAAAAAACGAAATTTACAAAATTTCATTTTCAATATTTATACAAACAAAGGCGTAGCATTTAACAAAAAGAAAGAATTCAATAAAGCACTTCTCTTCTTTCAAAAAGCGGATTCAATACAACTAAAAGAATACAACCAAAAAAGCAAAGAAATTCTTTATGGTTTCATGGCTGATACCTACAAAAATGTCGGAAATTTTAAAAAAGCATTGGAATGTATAGAATGGCAAAAAAAACTTCAAAATACAATCAATGAAAAGGAGCAAAGTATTGCTATAAAAGAGATTCAAACAAAATACGAAACCCAAAAAAAAGAACTAGAAAATCTTAACCTAAAAACAAAGAATGAACACGAAATGCTGTGGATTTATATTTTTATATCTTTAATAATTGCAGGAAGCACAGTGGCTTACTTAAAAGTAAATAACCTCCGCAAAAAGGAAAAAATTGCAATTCAGGAAAAAGAACTGCAAAACGAACGGCTTGAAAAAGCTCTCAAAGACCATGAATTGGAAAGTATTGAATCGATGCTTCAAGGACAAGAAAAAGAAAGAATCAAAATTGCCAATGATTTACACGATAACCTAGGAAGCATGCTCGTAACGCTAAAACTAAATTTTCAAAATATAAAGGAACGTCGAGATACCTTAAAAACAGAAGAAGATAGACTTTACGAAAAAACAGATTCATTACTAGAAGAAGCTTATCAAAAAGTTCGGACAATCGCTCATACCAAAAATGCAGGTGTAATTGCAAACGATGGATTAGTACCTGCTGTAAAAAATATAGCAGATAAAATATCGCTACCAGGGAAACTAAATGTTGAAGTAATTGCATTTGGTCTCGATACTAGATTAGAAAACACTTTGGAAGTAAGTATTTTTAGAATGATTCAAGAAATTCTAACCAATATTATCAAACATTCAAGTGCAAATAAAGCAACCATCCAACTCACTAAACATGATGATAGCTTAAACATTATTATAGAAGACAACGGAATCGGGTTTAATCCTTCTAGAATTGATGAGATGGAAGGAATGGGACTAAACAATATTAAAAAGAAAGTACAATATATGAATGGCACATTTACCATTGATAGTTTTGAAGGTAAAGGAACAACCATAATAATAGATTTACCAATATGATCACGCTTATAATAGCCGAAGACCATCAAGCTTTAATAGACGGCATTAAATCATTTTTAGAATACGAACACGATATCAATGTGGTGGGCGAAGCAAACGATGGTGAAATGTTGCTGGATTTAGTCCGCAAAAATCAACCGCAAGTAGTCATAACAGATATTCGTATGCCTAAATGTGATGGCATTCAAGCCACACGCTTAATTAAAAAAGAGTTTCCGGCAACCAAAGTTATCGCTTTCAGTATGTTTGATCAAGTAGAAGCTATTGACCAAATGAAACAAGCTGGAGCTTCCGGATATATTTTGAAAAATTCTTCATTAAAAAAACTCATTGAAGCCATAAGAACTGTAGCAAGTAACAAAACTTTTTACGATGATGCAATAAGCATCACCAATTCCAATACTAAAGAAATACTACTATTAAGTATAAGGGAAAAAGAAATTCTAAAATTAATAGGAGACGGTAAAAATACCAATGAAATTGCCGAAGCTTTATTTATTGCCAAAAGTACCGTAGACACGCACAGAAAAAATATTCTCAAAAAAATAAGTATCAACGGAAAAACCGATTTAATACGATATGCTATCGAACGAAAATATGATTTTTAATAATCTATTGGAAAGCTTTAACCTACTTCACTGTGAAAACGATGGGAAAATAGTAACGCTCTAAGATAAAAAAGCTAAAAATATAAAGGACAAGCTATAAACTAAAAAACCAATACTTTAAATCAAAAAGAGTGATCCTATTTATGCTGACTATACTGCTTATCATAATACTTAGCATAATCTCCTGAAGTAACATTTTTCAACCAGTTTTCATTAGCTAAAAACCAATCAATAGTTTTTTCTAATCCCTGTTCAAAAGTCACAGAAGGCTTCCATCCTAATTCTGTATTTATTTTTGTAGCATCAATAGCATACCGCAAATCATGACCTGGTCGATCCTTTACATAAGTAATCAATTGTTCAGAAACACCTGCAGCTCGTCCAAGTTTGGTATCCATCAGCTGACAAAGCAATTTCACTAATTCAATGTTTTGCCACTCATTAAATCCTCCAATATTATAGGTCTCATGATTCTTCCCTTCGTGAAAAACCAAATCAATAGCCACAGCATGGTCTTCAACAAACAACCAATCGCGAGTATATTTACCATCTCCATAAACAGGTAGTGGTTTATTATTGATAATGTTATTAATAAAAAGTGGGATTAACTTTTCAGGAAAATGATTAGGTCCATAATTATTGGAACAGTTAGTCAACACATAGGGCAATCCATAAGTTTCTCCATACGCACGAACAAAATGATCCGAACTTGCTTTCGAAGCAGAATAAGGAGAATTAGGATCATAAGCCGTCGTTTCTGTAAATAATCCGGTCGCTCCTAAAGAACCATAGACCTCATCAGTAGAAATATGATAAAATCGCTTTCCCTCGAAATTACCTGCCCAAATGGTTTTAGCAGCATTCAAAAGATTCATCGTACCAATAACATTTGTCTTAACAAAACTCAAAGGATCCGTTATAGAACGATCTACATGTGACTCAGCTGCCAAATGCAACACACCATCAAATTGATGTTTTTGAAATAAAGTAGTGATAAAATCAGCATCAACGATATCTCCTTTTATAAAAGTATAATTAGGAGCATTTTCAATATCTGAAATATTTTCCAAATTTCCAGCATAGGTCAAAGCATCCAAATTAAAAATTTGATAATGAGGATAGTTAATCACAAATCGTCTAACAACATGCGACCCTATAAACCCCGCTCCTCCTGTAATTAGTATTTTTTTCATATTATAATTTTCCATCTATTTGTCCTTTCAAAACACCTTTAACATCATAAACCACAGAATTTGAATTCTTAAATGGAGCTAAATCCAAAGTAAGAAATTCATGATGCGCTACTCCTAAAACAACGGTATCAAATTTTTGAGTAGGCATAATATCTGTAGTAACTAAATTATATTCATGCAATACTTCTTTAGGGTTAGCCCAAGGATCATAAACAGATACTTCAATACCATAATCTTCCAACGCTCTAATGACATCAACAATTTTGGTATTCCTAACATCAGGGCAATTTTCTTTAAAAGTAACCCCTAACATCAATAATTTAGAATGATTTACAGGAATTCTCTTTTTAATCATTAATTTAACAATCCTAGAAGCAACATATTCGCCCATGCTATCATTAAGCCTTCTTCCTGCCAATATAATCTCAGGATGATAACCCGCTTCTTGTGCCTTCTGCGCTAAATAATAAGGATCAACACCTATACAATGTCCACCAACTAATCCAGGTTTAAAATTTAAAAAATTCCATTTAGTACCCGCAGCTTCTAAAACTGCATGAGTGTCAATGTCTAAAATATTGAAAATTTTGGCCAATTCATTCACAAAAGCAATGTTGATATCACGTTGCGAATTTTCAATAACTTTTGCAGCTTCAGCAACTTTTATAGAAGGTGCCAAATGGGTTCCTGCTGTAATCACTGATTTATATAAATCATTCACTTTTATCCCCGTTTCCGGAGTAGAACCCGCAGTAATCTTTAATATTTTATCAACAGTATGTTCCTTATCCCCCGGATTAATCCGCTCTGGGGAATACCCAGCAAAAAAATCAACATTGAATTTTAATCCACTCATTTTTTCCAATACCGGAACACACTCTTCTTCAGTAAGTCCAGGATAAACCGTAGATTCATAAACAACTATATCCCCTCTTTTAAGAACTTTAGCAACTGTCTCACTGGATTTATACAACGGAGTTAAATCAGGTCTATTGTTTTTATCAACAGGGGTTGGTACAGTAACAATATAAAAATTACAGGCGGCAATATCTTCAACAGCAGTAGAACAAAACAATCCTACATTGGCTAAAGGTTGATCAATTAAAACTCTTTGAAGTGTTTCTTTATCTACCTCTAATGTAGAATCAATACCCGAATTTAAATCGTTAACCCTATTCTGATTAATATCAAAACCTACGACTGGATATTTAGTAGCAAAAAGCCTTGCCAAAGGTAATCCAACATATCCCAATCCTATAATACCAATTTTTATATTCATTTTTTATTTATTTAAGAGCCAATTGCTTGGTAGTGAAAACCAATACGCTTCAACTCTTCTTTATTTAATAAATTTCTGCCATCAAAAACAAAAGCGGGTTTTAACATCGAATCATAAATTCTTTTCCAATCACATTCTTTAAATTCATCCCATTCTGTTAAAATAGCAATAGCATGTGCATTTTCACAAACTTCATAAACACTAGCATAAGATAAAATGTGTTTCTCGTTTTGCTCTGAACTTCTTGTTTCTAAATAATTCAAATCAAATAAAATTTGTTTATAACTCACTTTAGGATCATAAACAGCAATTCGAGCTTGTTCATTTATTAAATCATCCGCCACATAAATAGCCGCAGATTCTCTTGTGTCATTCGTGTCTTTCTTAAATGCCCATCCCAAAAAGGCTATTTTTTTATCTGCAACAGTATTATATAAAGTACTGACAATATTTTTTGAAAACCTCCTCTTTTGATGATCATTCATGATAATTACTTGCTCCCAATAATCAGCCACTTCATGAAGTCCAAATGATTTTGAAATATAAACTAAATTCAAAATGTCTTTCTGAAAACAAGAACCCCCAAACCCTACAGATGCTTTTAGAAATTTAGAACCAATTCTACTATCCATCCCAATAGCTCTAGTAACTTCACTAACATCAGCACCCGTTTTTTCACACAATTCCGACATAGCATTTACTGAGGAAACTCGTTGCGCTAAAAAAGCATTTGCTGTCAGTTTTGATAACTCCGACGACCAAACATTAGTCGTTAATATACGCTCTTTCGGAACCCAATGAGCATAAACATCAACCAAAGATTGAATGGCTTCTTTGCCTTCTAGCGTCGTATCCCCTCCTATTAAAACCCTGTCTGGACTCAATAAATCCTCAACTGCAGTACCTTCAGCTAAAAATTCTGGATTCGAAAGAATCTGAAATTGAACGCCATTTCCCGTATTATCCAAAATGTTTTTTAAAGCTTCCGCAGTTCGAACTGGCAAAGTAGATTTTTCAACAATAATTTTATCATTTTTTGAAACTCTTGCTATTTGTCTTGCACACAATTCTATATATTTCAAATCAGCAGCCATCCCCTTTCCAGAACCATATGTTTTTGTTGGAGTATTAACCGAAATAAAAATAAGTTGCGCCTCTTCAATAGCTTGATCAACAGCAGTAGAAAAAAATAAATTCCTTCCTCTCGCTTCCTTTACTATTGAAGACAATCCTGGTTCATATATAGGAATATTGTCTACATCTTCATCATTCCATCTAGCAATTCTTTCCTCATTCAAATCGACAACAGTAACTTTAATATGAGGACATTTCTGAGCAATAACGGCCATAGTTGGACCTCCAACATAACCAGCTCCTATACAACAAATAGTAGTTATTTTCATTTTCTCTATTTTAAATTTTCCCAATACCACGTAACAGCTTCTTTCAAGCCTTCTTGAAATGAATATTTGGGTGCGTAATTTAGTGATTTTTTTGCTTTATCTATACTCGCTAAAGAATGTGGTATATCCCCAACTCGATTGGGCCCATAAATAACCTCAACATTAGCAATAGAAGAATCAAATTCAGACAAATAGTTCTTTAAATAAAAAACCATGTCGTTTAATGTAGTTCTATCTCCAAAAGCAGTATTATAGACAGTATTTAAGGCCTCTTTGTTTTGCGTAGTCATCGCCAATTCATTCATTTGAATCACATTATCAATATAAGTGAAATCTCTCGAGAAATTTCCATCACCATTGATAATCGGACTTTCTTTTTTCATAAACTGCATCACAAACTTTGGAATAACAGCAGCATAAGCACCCTTAGGATCTTGCTTTCTTCCAAAAACATTAAAATAACGTAATCCTATAGTTTCCATCCCATATGTTTTACTAAAAACATCTGCATACAATTCATTCACATATTTTGTAACAGCATATGGAGAAAGAGGCTTCCCAATTACTTCCTCTACTTTAGGCAAAGATTCAGAATCACCATAAGTAGATGAACTCGCTGCATAAACAAATCTCTTAACTCCATTATCTCTCGATGCAATTAACATATTTAAAAACCCAGAAACATTAACATCATTAGTTGTTTTAGGGTCATTTATAGAACGTGGCACAGAACCCAATGCCGCTTGATGTAAAACATAATCAATTCCTTGTGTAGCGTCCAAACAATCACCTATATTCCGAATATCCCCTTCTAAAAGTCTAAAACTACTATTCCCTAACAAATGTTCAATATTATAACGATGACCAGTAGAAAAATTATCTAAACAAGTTACCATATTTCCTTTATTCAAAAAATATTCGCATAAATTTGAACCAATGAAACCAGCCCCTCCAGTAATTAAAATATTCATATTTAATCTCTTTTTTTAGATTGTTTCTTAGTTACTTTCTTTATTACTTTAGTAAAAATATTCTCGGTACGATCATCCTCATGGTATCCATTAGCATAGTTCCCGTATCCATAACCATAGCCGTAACCATATCCATAACCATATTTCGCCTTATTCTCAAAACCATTTAATATTATACTGACATTATTTAATTCATCTCTTTTTACTCTATTATTTAGTAAATTTACCATCTCCTTTTTTGTAAAGTTTTGACGCATTATATATAAAGTTACATCGGCAAAAATTGATAATTCAACAGCATCAGTAACTAAACCTACTGGCGGTGTATCAAGTATTATATATTCATATTTACTTTTCAATTCATCCATAAAATCTTTCATACTATCTCCCATAATCAATTCAGAAGGATTTGGTGGAACTGGACCAGAAGTTATAACATCAAGGTAAGGTATTTTTGTTTTTTGAACAACATCGTCTAAATCAGATTCTCCAATTAAATAATTAACAATACCTTTCTCATTACTCAGATCGAAATCACCAAAAATTTTAGGTTTTCTTAAATCCAAACCTACAATTACTGTTTTCTTTTCACTCATAGCAAAAACAGTCGCAATATTAATGCAACAAAAAGTCTTCCCTTCTCCACTAACAGATGAAGTAAGCATAAGCGTTTTAGAACCTGAAACCATTTGTCTCTTATATAAAAACTGCAATGATGACCTAATGGCTCTAAATGATTCTGCTAAAGCAGATTTTGGCTTTTCAAAAACAGATAAATTTGTTTCAGTATGTTTAATTCCAACAACACCTATTAAAGGTAAAGATGTTAAATTCGAAATATCATCAGTATTTTGAATAGAATTATTTACAAAGAAAATTAAAAAAACTATAAATAATGGAATCAATAATCCCATGAAAATTGCAATAACATAATTGACACCTGTTCTTGGCCCAATTAATCCTTCCCCAATATCTTTTGCCGGATCTATAAATTGTATATCTGACAAGTTTGCTGCTTTAACAACTTGAGCTTCTGTTCTTTTTTGGAGATAAGTTTGATAAATACCATTACTCAAATCATACTTACGCATTATTTTAATATACTCTTGCTTTTCTTCGGGAAGTTTTTTTATCTTACCTTCCACTTGAGTAAGGTTGTTTTTTACCTGTGAAGATTCATATTGAATAGCTACTTTTGCAGAATTAATATTTTCAAGAAGTACTTTTTTAACTGATGATATTTCATTATCAATATTTGCATACAAAATAGGGCTTTTAACGGTAGATACCATTTCGGCTCTTGAAACAGACAATTCAACTAGTTTAGAAACATTTAATACAATATTTGGCTCTTCAATACCTGCAACTGTAGGTGCTGGAAGTTTTGAAAAATCAGTGCTTTTTTTAAGATAACTACTTAAATTATTATAATAATTTAGTTTTCTATTAATATCTTCATTAGCTTTATCTAAGTCTAAAATTTGTGTTTGAAATGTGTCTCCACCACTTTCAATTTCAGGAATATTCCTATTTTGACTAAAATTTTTCAAATCTTGATTGGCAATTTTTAAGTCACCCTCCATATTTTGTAAAGTAGTGTCAATAAATTTGATAGTATTTTCAGCAAATTTATTTTTATTTTCTAATTGCTTCTTAATAAGCGTTTTCACAGTTTCATTTAAATAATCTACTATTCTAGCTTTATTGGTTCCATCAAGCGATAATTTAATTATAGAAGGCGACTTCTCATCAATAACAATTTTAATACTTTTATATTTTGAAACAACTTCATCAAAAGAATTAAAAGCAACAATATATTCACTTCCAACATAATTATTAGAATTTGGTTTTATCTCCAAAACCCAATTAAGAAAAGGTAATGAAACCCTTTCCCCTACTTTAAACCTTTTAATAATTTTATTTTCCGAAACTGAAATAGCATTTTTAGAATTTTGAAAATAATTTATTACCGAAACAGAACTAGAATTTAATTTTAGACTGATTTCATATTCTGTCTTGGAAATAAATTTTATATTAATAGGTGTTTTATAAATCTGGCTTTTTGATTTGTCTATTTTAACTAAAAAAGGCGTACTTCCATAAACATCTTGAACAAAATATTTTTGCTGTTGCAAGTAATCAATATAAAAATCAAGTCTATCAACGACACTTTCATTATGAGATCTAGATTTTATTGTTGTCGCTATAGTTTGAACTTGATCAGAACTCCCTCCCCAATTAAAAATAAGACTAGTACTTGATGTAAAAAGCGGATTATTTTGTTCTTTTATTGCAATAGTAGTATCTAATGAGTATATTTTTTGCTTACGAATATTAATTTGATGTGCTATTATCAAACATATTGTTAATCCCAATAAAAACCATTTCCAATAGCTTCCTGTTTTAATTAAAAATCCTTTAAAATCAAAACTATTTTGGTTTTCAAAAAAAGAAAAATCCTTTATATCTAACATTAATTTGTAGTATTATTTTTTTAAAAGTAAAAAAGTAGTTGTAGCTAAAGATAAAATTGTGATTATTGTTCCTAAGGATTCAATCCCTGTCTTACCTGTCCCCCAAGATTTTTGTTTAAGAGGTTTTACGTAAATATAATCATTTGGCTGTAAATAATAACAAGGAGATTGCATTGCTTTTGAATCGGTTAAATCAATACTAAATGTTTCTGCACCTTGTGAAAATTGTCGTATTACTTTAACATTTTTTCTATCACCAGTCATAGTAATATCCCCTGCATTTGCTATTGCTTCTAAAATAGTAACTTTATCTTGATATAAAATCTTTGACCCTGTATTTCCAACTTCTCCATTGACAGTATACCTAAATCCTGACAATTTAACAGTCACATAAACTCCTGCTTCCTCCTTAAAATGATCTTTTAACAAAAGTATTTCTATCTTTTGTCTTGCTTCCTCAACAGTAAAACCTAAAACATTGACTTCGCCAAGTATAGGCATCCTAATATTTCCATGATCATCAACAGAATAACCTTTTAAATATAGTGATTGATCAGAGATAGCTGTTTGTGAGTTTGAATCTTGATTGAAAATCTCAACCAACTTTGGATCCATAGCCTTTATTGTTATACTTAAAATATCATTTGTTTGCAATCTATATGGTTTTGATGCAATTGCACCAATAGAATTTTCTTTAGAATCTCCTTTCTTTTGAAGGTAAACCAAATCTTGTGTTGGAACACATGATGTAATTAAAATCCCAATAAAAAATAATAAAAATATAATTTGTTTGTTCATTATTAAAAATAATTTAGCAAACAAAGATAGTTTTTCAAATCTAAATACAAAAAAGTTGTAATAGAATATTCTCTAATTATTTTTCAACGAATTCTCAAAGGGAACCCTTTGCAGTATGCTTCTACCTAAAGTAACTTCATCCGCATATTCTAGCTCATCTCCAACAGCTATTCCTCGTGCGATTGTAGAAGTTTTTATATTAAATTCTTTTAGTTGTTTATAGATATAAAAGTTGGTGGTATCTCCTTCCATAGTTGAGCTTAAAGCAAAAATAATTTCCTCTATCGCTCCCAATCTTACTTTCTCAACTAATGTACTTATATTCAATTGACTTGGACCAACACCATCTATTGGTGAGATTTTCCCTGATAGAACATGATAAACTCCTTTAAATTGATTCGTGCTTTCAATCGCCATTACATCTCGAACATCTTCAACAACACAAATAATCATATGATTTCTTGAGGGATTATTACAAATTTCACACACCTCAATATCTGAAATATTATGGCAAGTTTTACAAAATTTAATTTCGTCACGCATAGTCATCAAAGCTTGGGACAAATACTTTGTTTGTTCTGCAGGCTGCTTTAACAAATGTAAAACCAAACGCAAAGCCGTTCGCTTACCAATACCCGGCAATTGAGCCATTTCATTAACTGCTTTTTCTAATAATTTTGATGAAAATTCCATTTGACAAAAATAACAAATTAGATTTTCAGATTAATAGCTTTTTGGAAGATTAGATTTGCAATTTGCCCTATTTAGTCTTTTTTTTATTCTTCTATCCTCTATCTTCTCAAAATATTTCTATTTTAGCACAACTAAAAAACCAATTATGTCTCCAATAGCTATTTTAACTTTAATTATAGTTTACTTCGGATTATTAATATTGATTTCCAATATTGTAAGTAAAAAAAGTTCTGATAATGACACTTTTTTCAAAGCCAATAAAAATTCAAAATGGTATTTAGTTGCTTTTGGAATGATAGGAACAGCAATTTCTGGAATTACATTTATTTCAGTGCCAGGCGAAGTTGGAAATCCCGATTTACAATTCAAATATTTTCAATTTGTAATAGGTTGTGCAATTGGTTTTATAATAGTTACCAAACTCTTACTTCCGCTTTATTACAGGATGAATTTAACTTCCATTTATGGATATATCGAACAAAGATTGGGCGTTGTGAGTTACAAAACAGCTGCAACAATTTTCTTAATTGGAAGGACAATTGGCTCTGCATTTAGATTGTATTTGGTCATTTTTGTTTTACAACGATACGTCTTTGATTATTATCAAATACCATTTGCAATAACAGTTCTAATCTCGTTAGCTTTAATTTTTGCCTATACTTATAGAGGAGGCTTAAAAACCATAATAATTACGGATACACTGCAAACATTCTTTTTAATCTCTTCAGTTTTTTTAACAATTTTCTTTATTTGTAAAAGCATGAATTACAATGTAATTGATGCTTTTGAAGCAGTAAAAAAAAGTAATTATTCAAAAGTATTTTTCTTTGAAAATTATCTACAAGGAACTTACTTTTGGAAGCAAATTCTTGGAGGAATATTCATAACAATAGCTACAGTTGGATTAGACCAAGATCTTATGCAAAAAAATTTAAGCTGTAAAAATATAAATGAAGCTCAAAAAAATATGTTCACATTTACAGGAGTTTTTGTTATAATAAACATTTTCTTTTTAAGTGTTGGAGCATTGCTATACCTATATGCAGCTAAAAATGGAATTGAAGTTCCGGTTGTAAATGAAGTTCCACGAACAGACTTATTGTTTCCAGAAATTGCTATTCATCACTTGAGTATTATTCCCACAATCGTCTTTTTATTAGGATTGACAGCAGCTACTTTTGCAACTACAGATAGTGCATTAACAGCATTAACAACATCATTTTGTATAGATTTCCTTGGCATGGATAAAACCGAAAATCAAAACAAACCCAACATTGTTAAAACAAGACATTTCGTTCACATTGGATTTTCATTATTAATGTTTGTCGTAATTGTGATTTTTAATACTATAAACGACAATTCTGTTGTAGAAATGGTTTTTAAAATTGCATCGTACACTTATGGACCACTTTTAGGACTTTATGGATTTGGATTGTTTGTAAAAACCAAAACAGTTAAAGATAAATTTGTACCTATTGTATGTGCAATAGCTCCTGCATTTTGTTTATATATTAGTATCAATTCAAAATCTCTATTTGGAGATTACGTTATCGGCAATGAATTGATAATTTTAAATGGATTAATAACCTTTTTAGGATTATTGTTAATAAGTAAACCCGCAACCAAGTTAACTAAATTCTAATACTGATTTGTTGTCAATAAAACCAAAGTACAAGCTTCTTCAACTTTAATATTATTAGATTTCAAAAGCTGATAAAACTCTGGATTTTCAGTTCCCGGATTAAAGATCACTCTTTTAGGTTTGGTTTCAATAATATAATTATAATAATCTCTTTGACGAATTGGATTTAAATATAATGTAACCGTATCAATATTTTTAAGGGGAATGTTTTTAGTTCTTATAGAAATTCCTGCAACTTCTCCTTGGTTTTGACCAATTGCTAATACCGAATGACCTTTCTCTACAAGCATAGTAATAGCTTTGAAAGCATATCTTTCAGGTTTTGTTGAAGCGCCAAGAACTAGAGTTTTCTTATTTTTCATTTGCCAAAATTAGTGAATATGTTTTTAATTTAACCTTCCACTTTTATTCTTTATCTATCTTTGTCAAAAATTAACCTTATTTAAGAAAAAGATGGATATTTTTTTAAATACATTTCTTGTTTTACTTGGTGCTTTGTTTTCAGTATTAAACCCATTTGGAGTAATTCCTTTTTTTGTTGGATTAACTCAAGATTATGACAAATCAGAACGTTCTAGGGTTTCATTTTGGACAGCAATAAACGTTTGTGTCATTTTACTAATCTCTTTTTTTGCAGGCGAATATGTATTACGCTTTTTTGGCATAACTATTCCTGCATTGAGAATTGCTGGAGGGATTTTAATTGCAAGCTCTGGTTTCGGTTTGCTCAATGCTAATCCGAAAAAAAGAAAAGGAATTAGTAAAGAAGTAGAAGAAGATTTATTAAGTAGAAACTCAATTGCCCTGACCCCACTTGCTATGCCAATGCTTGCCGGTCCAGGTTCAATTTCACTACTTATAGCTTTTAATCAAGACCATAATAAAACAACAGAAATTTTAGCCTCAAGTTTTTCAATTTTAATTGTTTCACTTATTATATTTTTAATTTTAAGAAGTGCACATTATTTGGCAAAATATTTAGGAGCATCTGGAATTGTAGCCATTTCTAGAATTGTCGGTTTTTTGACAGTTGCAATAGGAATTCAATATATTATTAGCTCTGTCTTAACCATAATAAGAGGAATTTAAAAGGTATAAAGTAAAAATCCCAAATTTCAACTTGATTATAGTTGGAATTTGGAATTTATTATTTAGTTTTTTTTACTTAATTTTTCGGAAGAAAAATTTCAGCCATCATACATCGTGCACTTCCTCCACCACAAGCTTCTATGGTATCTAAGCTCGAATGCAAAATGGTAATATGCTCTTCCAATTGCGCTATTTGTTTTTTAGTAAGTGCATGATAAGCAGAGGAACTCATAATCAAATACCTTCTTTCATCAGCTCCTTGCAATTCAAGCATATTTCCTGCAAAATTATTCATCTGCGCTTCAGTAATCAAAATAATTTCTTTTTCATCTGAACGAAGACTATCTAAAACCATTTTTCGCTCTTTTTTATCATCTATACAATCAGCACAAATAACAGCAAAGGTATCTCCAATACACATCATCACGTTAGTGTGATAAATTAATTTTCGTTCTCCATTTACCGTTTGAAATGCTTCAAAAATAATTGGATTCAAATCGAAATCTTCACAAAACTCTATAAATAATTCTTCATCAGCGCGAGGGGAAAGTGCACAATAGGCTTTCCCATTTTCGCGATCCAAAACTATACTACCAGTACCTTCAAGATAATAACCATCCTCTTCAGCTAAAGTATAATCCATTATACCATCATTGATTTGAAAACCCTCATCCTCTAGAATATCAAGAATATCTTCTCTTCTCTCAGCACGACGATTTTCAGCAAACATAGGATACAAAACAACATCTCCATTCTCGTGAAAAGAAATCCAATTGTTTGGAAAAATACTATCAGGTGTATCTGGATTTAAAGTATCGTCAACAACATTCACGTCAACTCCAACCATTCGGAGTTTGCTTACAAATACATCAAATTCTTCTTGCGCCTTAGCATTTACAGTTTCTGAGGTCAATCCATCAAGTACCTTTTGATAATAATTATTTACAGCTGTTTGCTCGTTCATACGAAACGCCACAGGACGAATCATTAATATGGAATTGGTAGTTTGTTTCATTTTGGTTGTTTTTGGTTGTCAGTTTTCTGTTAACTATCTTTGTCTATAGTTGTTTTATGTTTTCCAATTACTTTCAACATATTTAATAAAATTAAATATTTTTGCTCCTAAATTATCATAGTCTGTTATATATCTTTCTACATCAGGAATTAATTCTTTATATAGATGATTAATTTTTATTAAATGTGCTTTCGTTTCTAAACAACTTGAATGAGAAAAAACTAAAAATCTTATAAATTCTCCTTTGTAGCGGTTTCTTCCATAACCTTCAACTATATTTGAATTTACTGAATCTGCTGACCGTCTAATCTGACTTCCTAATTCATACAATTCATATTTAGGTAAAAGTAATGATGTTTTATGAACTTCATAAAACAAATCCAAACTAATTTTGTAAATGTCTAAATCTTGATAACTACTCATTTTAACAACTATTTATATAGCAAATAACTGATAACAGACAACTTACAACAAATTTAATCTCTTATCAAGGGCAATGTTGAACATCGCAACAATCCTTCTTGTTTTGCTATTTCTGCATAGGGAATTTCCTCTACAGTAAATCCTTGTTCTCTTAACCAATTATTTAGCCTTACAAAGTTTTTTTCAGAAACTACAACATCAGGTGCAATTGAAAAAACATTAGAATTCATATGATACATTTCATCTCGAGTGATGTGAAATAAGTTTTCTTTTCCGAACAATTTTACCAAATACATATAATCCGCTTCTTCGCGGAAACCACTTTTATAGATAATACCTTTATTGGTTCCAACAGGTTGAAAACAACAATCCAAATGCAAAGCATTATCCCTTGCTTCAATTTTTGATTTAACCAAATCAAACTCTTTTACAATTTTATTTGGAAATAACTCTTTAATGTATTGAACACCTTGCATATTGGTTCTTGCCGTGATATAATCTTTATAATCTGAACCTTTATAAGTTCCAATAAAAATATAGTCATTCCACAACATCACATCACCACCTTCAATATGAACATCATCTGGTGGGCGAACTACCTTTAAAGGATCAATTTGGTCGATGACATATTGAATCGCCTCCAATTCTCTATTTCTATCAGGCAGAATATTAGCTTTGATAAAAATACCATCTATTACAAATCCAATATCACGGGTGAAAATTTGATTATAGTTTTCAATCATTTCAGGACGAAAAACATTTACATCATATTTTTGAAAGACTTTGTTAAAAGCTTCCATTTCGTTTACCATATCTTTTTCGATAGGATAGGTTCCTGCAAGAATATGTTCTAATGATTTTGGGTCATAAGCTTCTTCAATAGTAGGAGTTGGTCCATTATTAACTGCAGAACCTAACACAACTGCTCTTAATCTTGACGTTTCGTTTTTTACATTTATTTGTAGCATAAAATAGCTTTTGGCGTAAGGCAAATATAAAAAAGCTCCGCTGATTAGCGAAGCTTTTGTTTATAACTATTTAAAGAATTTTATCTTTTATCCATAACTACAAAATCTCTCAAAGGATAACCTGTATAAACCTGTCTTGGTCGTCCTATTGGTTCTTTATTAACACGCATTTCTTTCCATTGAGCAATCCACCCTGGTAAACGTCCAATTGCAAACATTACTGTAAACATTTCCGTTGGAATTCCTAAAGCACGATAAATAATACCTGAATAGAAATCTACATTTGGATATAATTTTCTAGAAACAAAGTAATCATCTACCAAAGCTGCCTCTTCTAATTTTTTTGCAATTTGAAGAATTGGATCATCAACTCCCAAAGTACTTAAAACTTCATCAGCTGCTTTTTTAATAATTTTTGCTCTTGGGTCAAAGTTTTTATACACTCTATGACCAAATCCCATCAGACGGAATGGATCATCTTTATCTTTTGCTTTCGCCATATATTTATCAGCATCACCACCATCTTTTTGAATAGCCTCCAACATTTCAAGAACTGCCTGATTAGCTCCACCGTGAAGTGGCCCCCAAAGCGCAGAAACTCCTGCAGAGATTGAAGCAAATAATCCAGCATGGGATGAACCTACAATTCTTACTGTAGAAGTAGAACAGTTTTGTTCATGGTCAGCATGAAGAATAAACAATTTATCTAATGCATCAATAACCACTTGGTTTTTAGCATAAGGACCTGTTGGCAATTCAAACATCAATCGCATGAAATTTTCAACATATCCTTTGGTGTTATCATAATAATTTAATGGATAACCCATCATTTTTCTGTAAGTCCATGTCGCAATTACAAGGAATTTACCCATTGTTTTACAAACAGCCTCATACATTTCTTTTTCGTTATCTACATTAACCACTTTAGGATTAAAAGCAGTTAAGGCTGAAGTCAATGAAGACAAAACTCCCATTGGGTGAGCTGTTTTAGGAAAACCATCAATGATGTTTTTCATTTCCTCATTCACTAAGGTATACTTACGGATGTCATTTTCAAATTGAGTTAATTGCGATTTAGTTGGCAATTCACCAAAAATAACTAAATATGAAACCTCTAAAAAATCACTTTTTTCGGCTAAATCTTCAATAGCATATCCTCTATAACGAAGAATACCTTCTTCTCCATCAAGGAAGGTAATTTTACTCTCACAAGAACCTGAATTTTTATAACCTGGATCCAAAGTAATTGCACCAGTTAAATCGCGTAGTTTGTTAATATCAATGGCGGGTTCGTTTTCGCTTCCTACAATTACAGGAAACTCATACTTCTTACCATCATATTCTAATATTGCTGTTTTTGACATGATATAAATTGAAATTTAATTCTGAAATTAATAATTTAACAAATTTATGGAATTCCAAATGAATTAAAAAAGAATTATAACAACGTTTTCGTTAATTTTTGATTAAATAATGCAAGATTGATATAGGTCTATTTTTACTAAACGTTAGAATAAAGATAAAAACACCTCAAAAGCCACAAAACTTTCAAGGTGATTAACCGTATTAAATGAATTAATAGAAATTTTAAAAACACCATAGGTGTTTAATATTGGCAAAAAGAGATTATACAATCGGTTTCCAGTTGAGTTCTTCTTCAAAAACAGCCCTATATTTAGTTTGAATTTGAAGAGGTGTTTTACAGATATATTCTTTAGCTTTTATCTGTGTTGCATCATCAAGATTTTTAAGATAGGCAACCCTTTCATCAGGATTAATAATTTTTATGATGTCTTTTTCCTCATTTCTAATTTTCCAATTCTCGCCAAGATTTGTCCAGATAACGGCATCCATTCCATAATTCTCAATCCAATCTAAGATGGCTTGTTTGTATTTAAAATCTTCAGGGTAAAAAGTGTTTGTTTCTTTTATATAAAAGCCAATGTTTTCAGAACCTTCTCTTTCAATTAAATTTTCAATAGCTTCGTTTGTCCATAAATAATTAGACATTGCAAAATAAGTTTTAACATAACTTCCATTTTCTGTAATTACTAATGTTAGTCTGCCATCTTTTGATATTCTAGCAAATTCTATTGGCAATATAGGTCCATCATCAAGCCAACCAACTTCTTTGACGTAATTCAATTTTCTTGGATCCCACAATAATGAACCCCAACCCAGTATTGCTGTTGTTAGCATGATTTTATGTATAAGATTCTTCGCAAATATGATTAAATTTTGCAATAAAATTTTCTCTTAATTCACAAGCAGAGATACCGTCAAATTCACTTCCATTAATTATTGCATTTTTATAAGTCTCAAGTAATATTTTTAAATCTCTTTGAAAATTTTCTCTGTAAATAATTTTGAAATTGCCTTCAAATTCAAAAGCATTCTCATTTTCAATTCCTTTTTTTATTTTCCAATTATTTTTAGTTTGTGTTTCGTGAAGTAAAGCACAACGAACATTCCAGAAAAACTTATCTCCTTCAATATTATATTTTTGAAAAACAATTCTATATTTGAAAAATGAAATAAAAATCCCCACATTCTTCATAGTATTATTTGCTTTTTCAAATAATCCAATATCTGAGTTTTTTATTGCAATATTGTTTTTCTTCCATTTATTTCCTTCATTTATCCAACCATTTATAAAGCTTTCAATCATTTCAATTAGTGAGCATTGTAAATTAACTACAGCAAATCCTTCTCCACTATAAGATTTCATATTTAAAATTGCATCTATAGGTTTTAAATATCTTGTATAAATACGTAATTCAAAATATTTGTAAGCTTCATCCCAATAGTTGTTGTAATTTGGTTTAAGCTTGATTTTTAATTTTTCCCAATCCGAGATGGTTTTATTTCCTGCTATTCTCATAAAATATTTCTTTTCTTGAATTTTATTTTTTGAAATACCTCCTCAATAAAATCATTATCAATATAATATTCTAAAGTATCCCATATTAATTTTCCATTCCCAATACTTTTAGGGTATTTATTCATAATTATTATTGACCAAGGGACATAATTATTTTTACATAAACTAAAAGCTTCCCATTTATCAATATATTTCTCAAAGAAATCAATAGACCAAGGCAATTTTTCATTTGCACTTAATTTACCCCAATCCCATTTATCTTCAAAATTTTCAATTAATTCAATAGACCAATTAATAAATTCATTACTACTCAAAATACTCCAATTCAACTTTTTTGAATATTTTTTTATTAATATTTTATTCCAATTTATATGATTATTAGCACTAAGTTTATCCCAATTAAATTTTTCGCTATATCCCTCTAATAGTTCCTCTGTGACAATAAAAGTTTTGTTTTCTAATAAATAATTCCAATTCCATCTATTTTCAAACATTTTAATAAGTCTAAATGACCATGGTAAGTTTGCATATTGACTTAATGCATTCCAAGACCATTTTTCTTCATATTTACTTAATAAAGATATTGACCATGGTAAACTTTTGTTTGTACTCAAAGTAATCCAACGCCATTTATTTATATTTTTTTCTATAAAATCATCAGTCCAAGGAAGAGATGGATTAAAACTTAAAATATCCCAATTCAATTCTTTATCATACAGATTAATAATTTTTTCTGTCCATAATATATTTTTATTAATGCTTAAATAAATCCAATCATCCTTACTTTTTATATCTTTTGAAAAAGAGATTGAATTGTTATTAGATAAATAATATTTTCTTAATTTTTTATTTTCATTGTCATTAATTATTAATTCATTGAAAGAAATATTATCAAAATCAAATGCTAAATTCAAATTTAATTCTTCATCAAATTTTTCGATTAATTTTGTTGACCAAGGGATGCCAGTATTTAATTTTATAAATAGCCATATTAATTTGTCTTTAAATTCATCCATTAAATCAATTGACCAAGGAATACTTTTATTCATTGATAAATAATACCAATCCCATTTTTCTTCATATTTTTTTATAAAATTAATTGACCATGGTAAACTTTCGTTTTTGCTTAAATTATTCCAATCCCATTTATCCACATATTTTTCAATCAGTTCAGTATTCCAATTAAAATCATTATTAATACTGAAATTATCTAAAAACCAAAACGCTTCATATTTTTCAAATTGAATAATACTTAGTGGATAATAATTTGAAATTAATATTAAAAAGATATATGGATTCTTCTCAAAAATCTCCATCACCAATTGCCTATTATTCTCTGCAATCAATTTATTCGTAATAGAAATACTGGTATTTACTTTCTGTACTAAATTGTTAGAATCTATTGAGATTAGTTTATTTTGCTCTTCCATAATTTAATTTTCTAGTTCAAGGGTTAAATTTTGCAATTCGTTTTCTAATTGATTCTTTGTTTCTTTAAAATAGGTGTCCCAATCCGCTATATTCGTTATCGTTGCAAAAGTTTCACTTTCTTTCAGTGTGATGATTTCCTTTTCTAATTGTTTTAATTTTTGTTTTAGTTGTTGCAAGGCATTAATCAATTTTTGTTTTTCAGTTATGCTATCAGTTTGTGAGGTAAAAGATTTTCCTGTTTGCAAATCGTTAAGTATTTGATTTACCTTTTCAATATCATGTTCGTCATACGCTTTTTTAAGTGCTATAAAAATCATTTCAGCTTCGGCTTTTTGCTCTTCGCTTACTTTATCAGGATGACAAAATGTAGTAGCTTTTCTAAAATTCTTTTTAAGTTCCAGCTTCTCTTCTTCATTTAACTCAAACTGTATCTTCTCTTTTTCTGTCTCAAATTGTTCATTATAGTTATCATAATCAGCTTTGGCTTCGGCTTCTTTTTCATGGTTTTTGTATTTTATTTTACGAAGTTTTAAAACTTCTAAAATCAAAGTCCCCAATTCCAAAGTATGGCGATGTTGAAAATCAGATAATACTTTTTCTAATTCTATCTTTTCATTATCAAACGCATTAATTTGACTTTCCAATAATTTAATTTCAAGTCTAATTCCTGCAATTTCTGGATCATTCCATACAGCTAATTGCTGATAAGTAGTTACAAATTTTTGGATTAAAGAAATTGCATTAGTATATTCTTTTCTATTAATAGCTGTAATTATAGATTCAATATCATTGTTGAACTGGTATTCAATTATTTTTTGGGCAGCATTTTTAACATCATCAATATCCTCAAGTAGGATAAAATTATTTATAATCTCAAGTCGTTTAATAATTTTATCCAATGGAAAATCTTTATCAATTTTAGCATCGTTAGGATAATATTTTAGTTTGATTTGAATAAATTCTTTAACAAATTGTTTTGCTAGTAAAGTATCATTAGTGTTAATAACAATATTTTCAAAATTACTTTCAGCTTTATAACTCCAATTATATGAACCTGTAATGACCGTATTATAATCGATTACACAAAATTTATTGTGCATCAATTCACTTCCGCCATTTCCTATCTTATACACATTCCCATTTGATTTTTCTAACAGTTCAAAATCAATAGAAGAGTTCTCGTTGATTTCATCATTTGAAATAATGATTTGAATACTACAACCTTGTTTAGCTTTTTTTAGGAGTTCTTCAAATATAGATTTATTGGTAAACCAAGCCACCGCAATATATATCGACTTATTTGCAGCTTTAATTTCTTCAATAATCCTATTAGCAATGTTTTCAAAAATGGCTTCTGTTTGCATATAAAAATTATTTATTTTTAGGTAAATACAATTGTAAATATATAAAATCTAATCATTCCATTTTGATGTTTTCTAAAAATCATTTTTATTAAAAAGTATAATCAAGCCTCAAAAAAACAACCATTCAACCGAAATAGTAGCTTTTCATCGATTTAATTTTTCAATAAATATATTTGAATTTAATTTTAAGCAAATATTAAGAAATTAGTATTGCACAATCCAAATCAATAATAATTAAAACTAAAAACTATGACTACAACCATTCCTAGAGACTACAAAGTCAAAGATGTTGACATGCTAATTACAGCAGCAACAATCACAGAAAGTGCTATTGCCAACAAAACATTCTTACAATCCAAACGTTCCACATGGGCAGACCCTTTCTTTGATGATTTAAAAATTCAAATCGATAAAGCAATTCAAATTCATTTAGGAGTTGACAGCGCAAAAAAATTACGCGAGTCTACACAAGTAGTCTACAACATTCAAAACAATGCAATCAAAGATTTAGCAGAAGTAAAAATACAAATAGTAGAAGATTTCAAAGACACACCTGCGCGTCAATCTGAAATCCTCAACCAATTAGGCTTCACCGCCTACCACAAAGACGCTCAAAAAAGAGACCAAGAAGCATTAATCAATCTGTTATACCAATACAAAACCAATCTAACCCCTGAATTAAAAACAGAAATCGTAGACAAAGGAACAGCAGCATTAGCATTAGACAATATAACTGCCTATGCCGACACACTAAAAACAGCTAATGTTATCCAAGAAGGGAACAAAGGAGAAAGAAAAGTAATCACTTCCGAAGCCGTTATGGAATTCAATAAAATTTATAACAAAGTAATCACTATTACCAGAATTTCATCAAAATTTCTAAAAGACAAACCAGCTCTAAAAGACCAATTCAGTTTCGCTAAAGTAGCAAAAACATTAAACGCTACCAAAAAACCAAAACCTACACCACCAACACCCCAATAAATCAATTCCCCCAATTGTAAGGCCGCTTCAATCTTATTGAAGCGGTTTTTTTTTTACATCTCATCACAATGTAGTCCATCCAAAACGAAACCATTTTAATTTACTAAAGAAAATCTATGAGGTTAAAATCAACAAATAAAGAAACCCTTTTGTGTCTTATGTGTTTAAAAATAACGGAAACCAATTTGTAATACTAGGAAATTAATTTATGATATACGGAATATAGTTTGCCCCACTAGGAAATTAATTTGTAATACTAGAAAACCTATTTGTAATACTAGGAAACTAATTTATAATACTAGGAAATTAATTTGCAATACACGGAAGCTAATTTATGGTACTAGGAAGTTAATTTGCAACACTAGGAAACTCTTTTACAATACACGGAAACAAATTTATGATACACGGAAGCCCCATAAAACAAGGAAAAAACAAAAAAAGGGTTAAAGTATAAACCTTAACCCTTATAGATAAAATTGTAAAAGCAATCTAAATCAACAGAACACTATTGTTTAAAAGCTTTCAAACCTGGAAAGTAAGCTGTATCTCCCAATTCTTCTTCAATTCGCAACAATTGGTTGTATTTCGCCATTCTATCCGAACGTGAAGCGGAACCGGTTTTAATCTGACAACAGTTTAAAGCAACGGCTAAATCAGCAATTGTATTGTCTTCGGTTTCACCAGAACGATGTGACATTACAGAAGTATAGCCTGCATTTTTAGCCATATTCACCGCGGCAATCGTTTCTGTTAAAGTTCCAATTTGGTTTACTTTTACTAAAATTGAATTGGCAATTCCTTTTTCAATTCCTGTAGACAAACGCTCCACATTAGTAACAAACAAATCATCACCAACCAACTGCACTTTATCTCCTATTAATTCCGTTAAATATTTCCAACCATCCCAATCGTTTTCTTGCATTCCATCTTCAATAGAAATAATTGGATATTTAGTGGCTAATTCAGCCATATATTCCGCTTGCTCTTTTGACGTTCTAATCTTTCCAGTTGGTCCTTCAAATTTAGTATAGTCGTATTTACCATCAACATAAAACTCTGAAGCAGCACAATCTAAAGCGATCATTACTTCATCTCCAAATTTATATCCTGCATTCTCAACTGCTTTTTTGATAGTTTCAATAGCATCCTCAGTCCCTCCTGGAAGGTTAGGTGCAAATCCACCTTCATCACCAACAGCCGTTGACAAATTTCTATCGTGTAATACTTTTTTCAAGTTATGGAAAATTTCAGTTCCCATTTGCATCGCATGAGTAAATGATGTTGCTTTAACCGGCATAATCATAAATTCTTGAAAAGCAATCGGCGCATCTGAATGTGACCCTCCATTGATAATATTCATCATTGGAACAGGTAAAGTATTGGCAGAAACACCACCAACATATCTATATAAAGGTAATCCTAATTCATTGGCAGCAGCTTTTGCAGCAGCTAAAGAAACGCCAAGAATAGCGTTAGCTCCAAGATTTCCTTTGTTGGCAGTTCC
>CAIWKX010000242.1 GCA_903913315.1 uncultured Bacteroidota bacterium
ATCTGTTTATAATACCTAAAATTAAAGTTATTTTCGGTTTTTCTTTGAATGCATAGAATATTAAAATTAGATTTAGTAAAACCGAAATTGTAAATGGTAACAAAGACCATTGTGGAGTTTCAATATCTTCAATAAATAGCTTTCCAATTTGGTAGCCACTTAATGTTAATTCTTTTTTGAGTTTTACAAAATCATTAATTGCTTTTTTCTTCTTTTGCGTTAATTCTTCAAAAGTTAGATTGTATTTTTTTCCATTGAGTTCTGCTTTAGAATCAATTTTCACTTCTTCTGCTAATGGGCTATTTTTAAGCATAGAATTCTCTGAAATATTTTTGTCAGAGCATGTTTGAAAAAAAGGAAGGAATAAAATAAATAGACTAATTATTGTAAGTTTCTTTAACATTTTATAAGTTTCATTTATATGTTTAATTTGATTATGCTCGGTTCCTCAAAAATATCAGTTAACTCAAATAAATAGGTAACAAACATTCTCCAATCCACCCAAAATTAGATGAATATGCCAATGTTTATTTCGCTTTATCTTTCAAATATATAAAAATAAACCTACCCCGCCTTTACCCATTCATAACGATTATTTCGTTCTAAATCGTCGTTGTTGTTGCTGTCGTCTGTATAATCAAAACTACTGAACAGGAAGCAAAAGTGAAGACTTTTCGTTGCGGGGGTTTCATTGTTCGTCTTGCAGCCGGAACGAACCCCTAGCTGTTGGGCAATCGCATTTTATTTGCTTTTTGTTTTTTCATCTCTCATCTTATTAAGTTTCTCCATATATTCTTTTGCTCCATTTGCATCAAGAAAAATAATTTTTTTTGCAGTTTCTTCTCCAGCAATTCTTTTAGAATCATTGTAATTAGATTCATTTTTTACTTTTTCTGAAAGATCAAATTGAGAAATATCAATTTTGCAAATCAAAGAATTAGAGTAATAATTTTTCCCGTTTTGCAAAAGTTTATATCTAATTTCTGTTTTAAAAGTTCCTTTATAAGATTTTGAACTTGTTTTTATTATTCCATTTGGTTCAAGTTTGTCAGAAAAGTAACTATTTCCACAAGTTGAATATCTCCAGTATTCTATAGGTTTCCATTCTCCATTTTTATCTTTCGCTTCTTGAATAATTTGTAAGTGATTATCTTGTAGGCTAATTTGAAGAGTGTCTTTTGTGTTATTTAATAAGTAAACTGAAAAATAAGAGTCTTTTTCTTTTTTCATATATAGTGTCAGTTTATTATTAGTTTCAGAAAACTGTTTTATTTCATCGAGAATTTTATCATTAGGCTCAAATTCTGAATCAATATAATTTTCATTATTTGTCATTTCAATTGTTTGGCAAAAACAATCAAATTGGAGAAACAGAATTAGTATTAATAGTAAATTTTTCATTTCGTCGTTTTTTTGGATATTATATTGCTCAACTGGCATACATACGCAACAAACATTCGCCAATCCACCCAAAATTAGATGTATCTGCCAATGTTTATTTCGCTTTATCTTTCAAAGATATGCAAATAAACCTACCCCGCCTTTACCCATTCATAACGATTATTTCGTTCTAAATCGTCGTTGTTGTTGCTGTCGTCTGTATAATCAAAACTACTGAACAGGAAGCAAAACGCCAAGAAACATTGTAGCCCCAATTGTTTTAAGGTTAACACTTTGTTGATAATTAGAAATGCTAAAGCACTGATCAGTGAGGTCTCACCCGTCTTTTTAATAATATTCCTGCGGTGGGTGCGCACCGTACTATAAGTAATAGTATGTTTCTCTGCAATTTCATGCATATTCTTTGCTTTGATCAAGTCTCGCAGTATAATTAGTTCTTGTTCTGTGATATTTATAGCGATGTTTTTTTCATTTGGCTTCAGCTGTTTTTGCTTATCGCTACCCGTTTTCCAATGGTTCAACACTCTGTTATCCATATAAAAGCCGTTGCGGTGCAAACCTAGAATGGCTTTTTTCAATTGTCTAGTGGTGCTCTCCATTTTAAGATACCCCAACGACTTGTTTTCAAAGGCTTTAGTATAGGCGTCATGGTCAAAAGCAGGTGGAATCAACAACACTTTAAGCTCCGGATACTGAAGTTGCCATGCTTCTATGGTTTCCAAATGGTTTTCGGAAGTGGCCTCACAATAATACACCACAACATCAACCGGCGTCTTAGCCATTTTAAATTCTAATTCCTTTTCGTTTTTGGCTTGAAGTACCACCTCACAATGTTTGAACTGTTGCAACAAAAGCGCATACCCTTCTCTTCTAAAACCTACTTTTTCTACCACTGCCACTCTAATCATACTACTACTTTTTTACGGTGCTGCCCTTTACCTGACGTTTTGCGTCAAAAAAGTGCGTTTCACTTTTTTTAATAAGGCAATTTAAGAAAATATTTTAAAAATCAATAAAAAAAGTCAAGATTCATAAGGGCTATAAAAATGCGCCATCTCCATCAAAAAAAAAATAGAATCGCAAAAAAAACCTTCGTTTTCTGCTTTTTTTGAACATTTGATTACTACAAATTTCTGGTAAAATAACAAAATGTAGTATTTTATTGGGCAATATCACTTTTTATATTTGAACTCCATCACGTTCTTAAACAGTTGCGAAAACAAAAATGAATTGCTTCCCTAGAAAAATAGTTTTGGAGACTAAAGCTATTTTTTTCAGTATAGGAAATTTAATTTTTTAGGTGCAGAAACATTTTTTTCTACTACGAAAACATTTTTTATTGGTGCAAAAAGTTTTTTTTCTTCCAAATAAAATAAATAAATGCAGTAAAAACATTTATTTCTTGACAAGAAAAATATTGTTTTTGATAAAAAAAAAATAATCACGTCAAGAAACATATTTTTTTGGTGAAGAAAAATTCCTTTTTAGCAAAATAAAAATCCTTTTTGGTGTGAAAAAAAACCTTTTTAGTGCGGAAAATTTCCTTTTTAGTGCAAAAAATTTCCTTTTTAGTGCGCAAAAAAATGGGGCAACAACAGCTAAAATAGTGTGGGGGATACAAATAATAAATTAAAGACCAATTAATTGCCGATACGCAAGTAAAACAAGTATCAAAAATAAATACTAATTTAAAAAAAAAGAAAGATGACAAAAAATTTTCTTCAAGCGACGGATGCGCTATTCGGAGCACAACTTCGAAATTTTCAAAACAAGTTAATTGGCCTTGCGGCCTTGTTGGGATTTTCTCCCGAGGAATTGGCAGAGGCTAAAGATGACAGTCTGTATTGGGATTATTTAATGGATGCGGATAACAAGGTACAGAAGTATGCCAAAGATTTTAAAAAGACCAAGAAATTGGCCAAAGACGGTGTGAAAAGCGAAATTTTAAGTGGGATACCAGAACCACCCGATTTGGGAACTCCTCCTCACTTGGTGCCATCTAACATTAAATTGCGTTTTAGACAAAAAGCAGCGAAAGCCAAAGCTAGTCCTAAATATACAACGGCAATAGGCACCGATTTAGGCATTGAACCAATTCATCAAACGTTTGACCCACAGCTAGGAAAACCCGCTTTGAAAATTAAAATGAATGCTGATCGACCAATACTTAGCTATGTTAAAAAAGGGTATCAAGGTGCTGTTGTCTACAAAGACACGGGTGATGGCTATACGTATTTGGGAACGGCTCTCAAAAGTAAATTTGAAGACAACAGCCCCTTGCCAGAACCAGGCAATAGTAATATTTGGAAATACAAAGCTATTTTTATTTGGGACGGCAAAGAAACTGGATATTGGAGTGACGAAATCACAATAGTCGTGAAAGGATAATTGATAAAAGCTATTTATTTCTTTTTTGCTCCATGCCCCCACAACGATTGTCTGTTGTGGGGGTTGCTTTTTGATGGGGATTTTGTATATTATCATTAGCAAGGCGTCACTGCGAGTAAATTTTTAAAATAAAAATGCAATTTTTGTTTGAATCCCGATAGCAATCGGGAGTATCGAGAAGCTTCTTAGCAGTAACACTATTATTTCTGGAGTTCTCGATACAATTTTCTGTTTCAAAAACTAGCGTTTTTAAAACAGAAAATCACTCCTTTAGATTTGTTTCGTTAAATTTAGTAATTTTAGAAAAGAGAAAAGTGTTTAAGTAAACTAACAATCACTCTGAGTAAAACTCATACTTCGATATAGACTTAAACACTTTTATCATCAAAATCTCAAATAGAAATTAGGGAGCTGAAACCCATTATCAAGGAGTTGAGTTACTGATGAATATTCTCTAATCATTTAACGTGTTAAAAACAAAATTATGAAAAACATTTTTATTGGAATAGATGTAAGCAATAAAACGTTAGACATCTGTATTAAAGAAAACAATAGTACAACTTTTTATACTATTGAAAACAGTATTTCGAGTTGTAAAAAGTTCTTTAATAAATTTAAGAATAGTGCCAGTTTTACTTATGTAGCAATGGAAAACACGGGTAGATATAATTATAATTTGTATGAAGTTTTAGAGCAGTTTTCTTTTTTGGTTTATGTTATTAATCCTATTCATATGAAAAAAAGCTTAGGATTAGTAAGAGGTAAAAATGACCAGATTGATGCTGAGAGAATTGTTTATTTCATTGAAAAAAATCATATGGATTTACCTCAATGGGAGCCTAATTCATTAGCAGTAAAAAAGCTAAAAGTATTACAAACTGAAAGAAAGCATAGAGTTAAGATCAAATCCAGTTTACTGAAACAACAATATGATTATAAATTAATGAAGTTAATAAAGATGGATAAAGAGCTTCTTAAATTAAATCAGAATTTGATAGTAAATATTGAAAAACAGATTAAGATTATTGAAAATAAAATTGAATTAATCATAGAAGAAGACCAAAGATTACAAGAACAGTCTGATAGATTACAAACCATTCCTGGAGTCGGAAAAGTATTAACATGGATGATGATAACCAAAACTCAAGGATTTACTAAAATAAACGATCCTAGAAAAATGGCATGTTATGCAGGAGTAGTTCCATTTGATCATCAATCAGGAACATCACTCCGATTTAAACCTAAAGTGTCAATTTTTGCAGATAAAGAATTAAAAAAGGTGCTACATCTAGCAGCAATGAGAGCAGTAAGATTAGACAATGAATTAAAAATATATTATTTACGAAAAGTAGATGAAGGCAAAAACAAAATGAGTATTTTAAATGCTGTTAGAAATAAAATTGTTCATAGAATTTTTGCTTTAATAAAAAATGAAACTATTTATCAAAAAGATTTTGTTATGTCATAGAAATCGAAGTGA
>CAIWKX010000243.1 GCA_903913315.1 uncultured Bacteroidota bacterium
CCATTGATGTGGTGGTATCTTCTCCTCTAATGATGTGGCGTCGTTCTTTGATACCGGTTCGCTCTTGAATCCATTCGTCTGAGGTGTCCATTATTTTGGATAAATCATCGTTGGTCACAATATTTTCAGGAACGTAATAGCCTAGACCAGTTATTTTTGAATGATACATATTTTATGTTTTTAACAAAATTGATAGTACAAATTTAACAATCTTTTAAAAAAACAAACTATTAGTAGGGAGATATTTTATTGTTGATAATATAAGGATTCTTTAGGTACAATGTATTTTTAAATGAGATAAGATTTAAAGACGCTTTGCTTGAAATGGGTGCTCAAAGGTGGACTAAATTTTTTTTAAACACAAAAGACACAAAAGATTTTTGTTACTAAGGCGCAAAGGAAAATTGCTAAGAACACTAAGACGCTTTGCTTGAAATGGGTGCACAAAGTGGACTAAGCTTTTTTTAAACACAAAAGACACAAAAGATTTTTACCACTAAGGCGCAAAGGAAAATTGCTAAGTACGCTATGACGCTTCGCTTGAAATGGGTGTACAAAGGTGGAATAAGTTTTTTTTTAACACAAAAGTCACAAAAGATTTTTACCACTAAGACGCAAAGGAAAATTGCTAAGAACGCTAACTCGCTTCGCTTGAAATGGGTGCACAAAAGTGCACTAAGATGGGTACAATGTTTCGTTAAGCTTATTTTGAGTTTACACAATCTAATGACTACTCTCTCGGGATTACTAAAAAATAAAGGGATTTCACTCTTAATTGTATGGCTTCTCTCATCATTGCATTGCTTCTCTCACCTATAAACTGCTTTCACTCAACAATGTTTTGGCTTCACTCTCGCATGTATTGGCTTTTCTCAACCTTATCTTGGGTTCTCTCACTCCTGTTTTTACTTTTGTAATGGCCACAATGGCTTTTCTCATGACTACAATAGCTTTTGTCGTGGTCGCAATGGCTTTTGTTGTGGTTGCATTGGGTTTTGTCATGGTCGCATTGGCGTTGTTTGAATTAAAAATACGATTTTATTAAATAAAAATGAATTTTAGCCTGTATTTTTTAGTAAAAAAATTATTTTTATTGCATTTTCCATAATAATAAATAATTTTTTTAAAGTATTTTTAATTAATCTAAATAGTAATTATTAATTTTGGCTTATGATTAATCAAATAGCAATTCTAATTATAATTTCTATTTGTTTATTGATTTTAAGTTGAAGTTTAATTAAATTTTATTAGTATGGATTCGAGGCAAAGAAGCAAATTGGCAATGTCTTTAGTTACAATTGAGTATGTAGATGGTTTTGAACCATCAATTATTGGTAGTATTCCTTTCTTTGAGAGTTATTATGACCCATTTAAAGTAAATGTGAATTTGTTGAATAATGAGCTTGTTCGACAAATGATGAACAGAAGCGGTTTTGCTATTGACAAAAAGGACATTAAAGAAGAAATGTGTTTGTTGGGAGAGGTTATTTCGGATGATGTTGTAGCGTATGCTGTTAATAGTAATAATTCTATTTTGGAAGAAGAAGTAGCATTTTCATATTATGAACTAATCCGTTTTGGGGATGCAGAATGTGCTGCTGCGAATCAGTTGATTTATGATAAAGCGAAATTTTATTTAGCTGAATTGGAAAATTATGATGTTGATGCTGATATGCTTTCAAAGTATTTTCATTTGATTGATAGTTTTAGAATTGCTACGCCCACGCCTAAAAATCAAAGTATTGACAAAAAAATGGCTACTAATGAGATTCGGGATTTGTTCAGTGCTAATTCTGTTTATTTGAAAAAAATGGATAAGTTGGTTAAGGTAAAAAAAAGGAGTAATCCTGATTTTGTGTCTCGTTATTTTGCTTGCAGGACTGCCAAAAAGCCTGGTTATAGAACTTTGGCCGCTCGGATTTTAGTTGTAGATGAGGATGGAAATCCGTTAGAGAAGGTATTGGCTACCAATAAAGGTATTGGTTTGAAACGCAGAACTACCAAGAAGGGACAACTCTATTTGAAGCATTTGGAGGATCATGTTTATGTTTTGGTCTTTAGTAAGAGTGATTATATTACTCAAGAAGTTAAACTTCCGATTACTAAGGGAGAACGAGCTGAACTTAAAGTAAAAATGAAGAGGGTTGAGAATGAGGAATTGGGAATTTCGAATTAGGAATTAGGAATTGGGGGATGTGAACTGAGATTTTTTATAGTGATTTGATAAGGGGCAAGCTTTATAGCTTGCCTTTTTACTTAATAGTTTTTTTTTGTATATTTGAGAAGTAATAGGTTTGAAAATATCATAGCTTAAAGTTAGGGGACATTTGCTTAGCACTGCGCTAAAAGGAAATCTTTGCTAAGTTTATATTTATACAACTTAGCTGAAATGATTTAAAAATAGAACAATACGTGAAAGATAAAGAAGTTTTTTTTGCATTAATTTTTGTTAGTTTACTTTGCAGTATTATCTCTACTGATAGTGATGCAGAAAACCACTATAAAATATTTTATGCAATTTCGCCTTTAATAGTAATTTTTAGCTTTATTGTTTTAAGTGTTACTGTGAAAAAGATTTCAAGGTATTTACTGATTGGCCTAATAATTAGCAACCTTTTAGTGCAAATTATACTTAATCTTATTTATTCTTCTGCCTTAAAATTTACTGCTCCTAAAATGAGTTTTTATTTCCTTATAATTTTGACGTTTGTTTTTCTATACAGAAAAAATAGAAATCCGGTACAAAAAGAAAAGAATGACATTAGCTAAAAGCCATTTGCGACAATAGCGTGGTTGGGGATTTAGGTGGAAGTGTTAGTTAATATCATTTTTAATTGAATTAAGTTATTCTTTCTAACCTTTTGGTACATTTGTTTTAGTGGGTTTCCGAGGTAATCCTTTGGGAGTACTTACGGATATTAATGAAGAAAAAACATCGCATAGTTTATTGCGGTATTAAATTTAACATTTTTTAGTTGTTTTTTATCATAGAATGCGGATTGGAGTGCTAAAAAAAATACTAAATAAGCATTTTGAATATAAGTGCGATTCCTCCTGCGTCGGAATGACAAAACTTAGGTGTTCATCTTAGTTATTATTTAAGATAAATCGACATTGTTGATTATTAAAATGAAAACCTATTATAATTGCTTAGCATGTTCGATATCGCTCGTGTACTAGAGTGTTGGAATGACAAAACAACTGGGTGTTTTTATATTCAAAGTTTGATGTACTAATTTATAGTTGTAAGTGTACTACTAAAAAAATAAAATAATGAAAAACTCTATATCAATTTTAGCATTTATATTATTGTGGAACTATTCTAATTCACAAACAATAAAACCTTTAAGTAGCATTTATAAACATGTAACTTATGATTATGAAGTATATTACAAAGATACTAATAATTATTTTACTCCATTTCTTGGGGATTGGAAATATGTAGATGGAAATAAAACCTTTATTGCTACCTTATGGAAGGTTCCAAAATCACCATCTACAAATAGTTATGGAGTTACATATTATACAGATGACATATATGGAACTTATAAAATGGTTCAAGATTATGGTTTGCCAAGTGAACAAACAATCTATACATCAATAAAGTATGTTCCTGGAGCTGCACAACAAAGAGTAACAGTAATTGTAGCAGATGCTGCGTACAATAACGAATTAACAGGAAAGATTTCGGATGTTGCTGGTCCTTATGACCCAAATTATTACATGGGAGTTGAAGCATTCCTTAATATGACAATAAATGCTGGAAGTTCTCCTTTAACTGCACAATGGAAAGTTAGCCCAGATGAAGGACTAGGTCAGCCTAATACAATAACAATACCATCTAATGTTGTTTTAACTAAAATGTAGTGATGTTGTAAACCAATAAAAAATAAAAATCAACCATCGTTTTATAAAGAAGCTGTGTGTTTTTTCATTTACAGTTTGATGGAGTAATTTATAGTTGTTTTACTGACTGAACTATACAAAAGACAAATGCTAACTAGCCCCGATAGCAATGGAAATAAAAAAATCCCGAGTGTTTCGGGATTTTTTTATTGTAATGGATAGCGGGAATAGGGATTGCTGGTAAAGCCCAAGTGATTCGCTGCTTATCTTTTTTATAGTATTCTAGTTTTTACTTTTCTATCTTAACTGACTGTCTTCCGGTGTTGGTGTGGAGGTTTAAGAAATAAACGCCTGAGGCATAGGGGAAATCGAAGGTGTATTTTTTGGTGCAGGCTTGATAGACTTCGTCTAGCTTAAGCTCTTTGATAAACTGGCCGGTGCTGGAGTATAGGCCGAGGATTAAGTGGTCGTTGCCACGGAAATCAATTTCTAAATTGAGTTTGTCTTTGATGGGATTGGGGGCAGTTCGCACTGCCAAAGGTACTCTAGCTTGTTCTTGGAAATTGGTGGTGGCTAGATTGTTGGTCATTTTATATATGGTGGTACCACAAGCATAGGCAGCGGTGCTGTTGTCTACAAAGAATATTCTGTTTAAATTGCTTCCTACGGTGGTGTTGGTCCAGGTGGTTCCGGCATCGGTGGTTTCATAAAATCCGGTGTCGTGACCTCCCATCCATCCGTGGTTTTCGTCTACAAATCCGACTGCTTGAATTTCGGCTTCGGGCGCATCTTTGGCTACCCATGTGACTCCTGCATCGGTAGATTTTAATAACTTTCCTGTATTGGGCGCTACTGATTCTACTGAGCCGAACATTACGTTGGGGTTGCTGGCTAGGATTTGGAGTTTCCAGACATAATCGCCTACGGTTGGTCCTTGATAGATGTTTGCCCAAGTGGCTCCACCGTCGGTTGTTTTTAATATGATGGCACCATTTGCATTTCGACCTGAAGCAAAACCATTGTTTTCGTCTGTGAAAAGTACTTCGACCAATGCGGTAGCATAAGCGCTCATGTCTATGTTTTGCCAAGTGAGACCGCTATCACTGGATTTAATAATATAGGCTGGGGAGAAATAAGCGCCACAACCATAAATGGTTGATGTGCCAACGCAATCTAATCCGCAAATGGCGGGAGGATTGGGTGTAATGTTTGTTACTAAAGTCCAGGTGGCACCGCCATCGATGGTTTTGTAGAATTTTGAGTTTAGGGTTCCTAAAAAGCCGATGTTTTCGTCTAGGAATTCGATGTTTCTAAAATAGTGACTGCTGCCTAAGATGGCGTTGTTCAATTGCAATGTCCAAGTGGCTCCGCCATCGGTAGTTTTGTAAACTGAGGCATAGTATCCGTTGGCTGCCCAACCGAGGTTATCATTTAGGAAGAAGACGTCGTCAAAACGTTGTCCGTTAAGGTTTGCGGCAATATTTGGTAAGGGTGCCCAGGTTAATTGTGCGGATGCCAATGAGGATATGAGTAGTAAAATATAGAATTTTTTCATTGCTTTAATTTTTTATAAAATTATTAAAAAGAAGATTATAGCAGCAAAAAATCAGATGATTTTTGCTAAAAAAACTTCGGTGAATTTATCATAGTGTTGTGTGCTTTCGAAAAACAATTTTTGGTTGTTGTATTCGGCTTCTATGAGATAATGACTCCCTCTGAAATAGGAATGTAAGACGGTTGCTTTGACTCCGGATTCGTCTACTACTTTTAACTGATGGGGATACATGAAATGAATTTCGCCGTTGATTAGGATTTCATTTACATCACCAAAAAGAGAGGCTATGTATTTGTTTTCGGGGTTTTCGTAAACGAATTTTGGGGTTCCTTTTTCAATTATTTTTCCGTTTTGCATTACTAGTACTTCATCTGCAAAGGACAATACGTCGGTGCTGTCGTGGGTGGCGACTATAGTGGTGATTTGCTTTTGATTTAGATAAGCAAACAACTTTCTTCGCAGGCTGTTTTTTCTAAAATTATCGATGTGGCTGAAGGGTTCGTCAAGCAACAGTACTTCGGGTTCGAGGGCTAGCACTCTAGCGATAGCGACGCGTTGCATCTGTCCACCGCTTAAGTTTTTGGCTTTGGTATTGGCATATTCTGTCATTTCGACAATGTCGAGTAGTTCGAGAATGCGTTGCTTTTTCTTATCGGGATAGATATTTGACAGGTATTTTCCTACGTTTTCAGCTACGGTGATAAAAGGCATCAAATCAAAGTCTTGCGCTAGGTATTTCATGAAATCCATTCCGGGAACCAGGTTGAATTTGGGTCCTAAGACTTCGGTGTTATTCCAAAAAATATGTCCTTGATTTAAATCGTATAAACCGTATATCAGTTTAAGCAAAGTGCTTTTACCACAACCACTTTCGCCAATGATGGCTAAATTTTTTCCTTTATCAAGAGAAAAGGAATTTTTGTGAATGGTTATTTCGTTGGAATAAGAAAATAAAATATCATTAACTGTAAGCATTTTACAAAAATAAGCACAAATAGTACTTTGACTAGAAAGTTTTGTAAAATTGTTTCGACATTTAAGCAAAAAATTAGCTTTTCATCATCGTTTATTGGGTTAAATTTAGGTAATTTGCAATCCCTAATTAAGAATCTGCCTTTTTAATCTATTTAAAATATACTATAATTGTATGAAATTTAAAAAGATAGTTGGACTCTTTTTTATAATAAGTTGGTTTTCGATAAAAGCCCAAGTTGGCATTGGCAATACTTCACCCAATGCACAATTGGACATTTCATCGAGCAATCAAGCGTCGCCTGCCAACACTGATGGGATACTGATTCCAAAAATAGATGCTTTTCCATCAACCAATCCAACAGCTTCGCAACAAGGGATGTTGGTGTATTTGACGACTACCACAACCTTTTCAAGCGTTACTAAGACACCTGGTTTTTATTATTGGGATAATGGAACTAGTAATTGGATTGGTTTTCAAAATACTTCGAGTACTGATTGGAATATTTTAGGAAACGGAGGAACTAATCCTTCTACAAATTTTTTAGGAACGACGGATAATCAAGATATAGTTTTTAAAAGAAATAATGTAAGAGCGGGATATATTGGGGATCCTTATTATGACGTTAGTTATAATTATAACAATGGAAATACTGTATTTGGAGCTAATTCGGTTCTTAATCCTTCTATCAATTTTGCCTCACAACTTGGTGTTAGAAATACCGCTTTTGGTGCGAATGTAATGCCTGGCTTATCAACAGGAGAGGAAAATACAGCAATAGGAGATTTTGCTTTGTTTTCAAATTCTAGTGGAACTGGAAATACTTCTATAGGTTCGGGCAGTTTATATTCAAATTCTACTGCTAACTATAATGTAGCCATTGGAAGGAATACTCTAACCTCCTCCAACTCTGCTAATAACACTGGAGTAGGATTTGCGTCATTGAGAACTTTGAGTAGTGGAACAAATAATACTGCACTTGGCTATAATTCTGGGTATAGTAATTCTACTGGTAGCGGTAATGTTTTTATAGGTTATCAAGCTGGATATAGTGAAACTACCAGCAATAAATTGTATATTTCAAATTCGAATGCTAATGCCCTTAGTGCATTAGTTTATGGTGATTTTGGAGCTGCTCCAAAAATATTAAGAATTAATGGTCAAGTTCAAGTTGGAAATTCGGCGCTTGCTGGTACAGGTTATGCATTGCCAACAGCACGAGGAACAGCATCTCAAATACTTCAAAATGATGGTATTGGAGGGACTTCTTGGGTATCTCCTTCGACTTTATCAATAACAGAAGTAGACCCTAAAGTTGGTTCAACCACAACAAATGCAGTTCCTAAATGGAATGGCACAAAATTAATTGATGGTGTGATGACTGATGATGGGACTAATATTGGAGTTGGAGTTGCACCCTCTGCTGGAAATAAATTGGCAGTAAATGGTAAAACCCAAACTACGAATTTACAAATAACCAACGGAGCAACGGCCAACTATTTTCTGCAAAGTGATGCATCAGGAAATGGAAGTTGGGCGTCAATCCCCGTTAATACAGTTTTACCATACACAACAACTGGAGCAGCAACAGGACTTTATACAATAACTTTAGCACAATATACCATAAGAGTATTTGGAGGTGTATCAGAAGTACGATTACCTAGTGCATCTGGCAATACTGGAAAAATATTTATTCTGATCGGTAGTAACGGAATAAGTACTAAAACATTATCGACTAGTGGTGGAAGCATTTATGATGATGTACTAAATACAAGTTATACAACAATAAATCCTAATCAACGTATTATGGTTCAAAGTGACGGAACAGATTGGATTGTGATTGGCAATTAATGTTATGAATACAATATAAAAGAGCGAAACTCAAATTTGAGAATCGCTCTTTTCAACTAAACAACAAACTATCTTTAACTACATATATTTTTCAAACGTTTTTGTATTTACTCTCGCCTTTACATCATGAAGTAGATTATACAATCCGAAAAAAGTTCGGTTGATGTATAAAAAGTGTTTTGAGCCTCTATTTCCATTCATTTTTCGCAATTGTGTGTCTTTTGCAAATTCTTCTCCCATAGTAGCGATTTGACCAAAGAATTCATCATCTGAAAAATCAAAGAAATCGCCATGAAACGGTTTGGTAAATAAGCTTAACAAATCATGAAACAACTTGGTGAAATATACTATTTCTTCTTTAGAATCATCCAATCGCAAGATTTCCAATTCATATAATTTTTCATTGAATAGTTTTGGGTTATCAATAACTTCAGGTTTTGCTAATTCAAAATAAGGCACATAAAATTCTAATGGTACTTGTTTTATACAGCCAAAATCAATTGCGACCAAGGCATCCTTTTTATCAATTAAAAAATTTCCTGGATGCGGATCGGCATGTACTTGTTTTAAATGATGCATTTGGTACATATAAAAATCCCAAAGTGCTTGTCCTATTTTATCCCCTTTTTCTCTGTCTTGATTATGAGAAGCAAATTCTGATAAATGTTCGCCCTCTATCCATTCCATTGTCAATATTTTCTCCGATGACAATTCGGGATAATATTTTGGGAAACGTAAATTATCGATATGTTGGCACCATTCCGACACTTCGATACTTTGTTTTAACTCTAAATTATAATCTGTTTCTTCTAATAATTTATCCTCAACTTCTTTAAAATATTTATCAGAATCTTTACCTTTTATGTTAAACATTCGAATAGCAAAAGGCTTGACCAAAGCCAAATCCGAACTTATACTATCGGCTACACCGGGATATTGGATTTTCACAGCAAGATTTTTCCCATCTTTGGTTGCTTTGTGTACCTGACCGATACTTGCGGCATTCATAGCTTCTGGTGTAAACGTGTCGTATAAGTTCTCTGGATATTGACCTAAATATTTTTTAAATGTTTTTCTAACCAATGGTGCTGATAACGGCGGGACAGAAAACTGTGATAATGAAAATTTATCTACATATTGTTGCGGCATAATGCTTTTGTCCATGCTCAACATTTGAGCTACTTTTAAAGCACTTCCTTTCAGATTTTTTAAACCGTCATAGATATCTTCTGCATTATTTTCGTTCAATTTATCGCGATTCAACGATGGGTTTACCATCTTTTCGCCATAATATGCCACATAGTTCCCTCCTACTTTAATCCCTGTTTTGACCAATTGACTGGCGCGTTCTATTTTTCCTGTTGGAATTTTATCTAATGTTTTCATAGTGTTGCTGAATTAATCTCAGTATTAATTCATTTTTTCTTTCCAAAGGAATTTTCCCAAATCAAACAAACTTTCTAATGGCTTAGTGTCTAATAAATCAACTACTGTATTCACTGACTTTTCTATTAGTATATCTGTTTTCTCAAATGATTTTGAAGTATCGTCCATCCAAAATTTCAATAAAAATAAGAACTGAATCCATGCTCCTTCCGAAAAAATTGGTTTGGTAACTTTAGCCAATTTCTCTTTCATTTCAAAGTTTTCGGTTTCCATAATAGTTACGATAAAATCTTTAAAATGGTTTCGGAATAGCTTTAACCCTTTTAGATTATTTAATCTTTCTTTATTTTCTTTTAATGAAAACAAGACATAACTTCTGTTTAAGGTCAAGATTTCAAATAATGTATAATACAATGTCAGCAATTTATTCTTTTCTGAATACGTTAGAAACGCCTCCTCTCCTTGAATTGTTATTAAAGCATTCTCAAAAAACTTAACCCAAATTTCTTGTTTCAAAGCATCAATCGACCCGAAAAAAGTGTAAAACTCTGTTTCGTCAATTTTATGTTCTTTACAAAACGAAAAGACATTTTTAGGTTCTTCATTTTTTTCAAGAACATCATCCATGTATTTAGAAATAATTGCATTGTCGTCAATCAATTTCTTTTTACTCGTAGTTTTCTTTGTTGTTTCCATCAAAATAAATGTTTGTGTAAATTTACAATTGAGTGCTTATTAATCCGATTAAACCAATCAGAATCTTTTGTTAAATAATTAAATAAAAAA
>CAIWKX010000244.1 GCA_903913315.1 uncultured Bacteroidota bacterium
CAGTTTATTGAACACTCCCCATTTTACTCCAGAACGAGCTCAATATTCACAAAAATGAACTCATTTTACGCTAGAACGAGCTCATTATTCACAAAAATGAACTCATTTTACTCCAGAACGAGCTCATTATTCACTAAAATGAACTCATTTTACTCCAGAACGAGCTCTTTATTCACAAAAATGAACTCATAAAATAGTATAAAGAATTAAAAACAAACATTCAAAATTAAATGATTGAAAAAGCACTTGTTATTGAAATCAAAATCATGGTGTATGCCTAGATAAATGGCCAAATAGAACTCAAATAATATATAAAACACAACAAATCAATGCTCTATAAAACGAATGAAATTAATTGTAATGCTGCCTGTCGAGACATATATAGAGTAGCCAAAGAAGATCTTGCGGTTCTAGCCGCTTACAACGTAACGACCAAAATTATAGATGACTTTAAAACAACAATACATGACTTTAGCAATATATTTTCAATCACTATGCATTATGTAAACATTAAAAAATGCTTACAACCGAGATAAAAAAAGCATTTACTTTAGGTACAGCACAATTATTAATTACTGATTCATTAGTAAAAATGCTTTTAATATCACATATAGAATTTGCAAATAGATATAGCTCATTAAGAGCCATCCAAAGACCTATACACAGAACAATTGCGCTTAAAATAAACATCTCCGAACCAGATAAAAGTCCACAAGCTAAAGTACTGCTGAAATTCGATAAAATAAGATTCAAAAAACTTAAGTTTAACACAAAAAAAGGCCACTTTCAAATACAAAACCTCGAGTCAGACGTATACAGCATCACCTTCACTAAAGCAGGATATGAAACTCTAACAATAGAAATCCCGATCACCTCAGGCAAAAGAACGCAACTAAAAATAATCCTAAAACCAAATCTATAAAATAAAAAGCGGACACAATCAATGTCAGCTTTTTTATTAAATTCAATAAACGACTTCAACAATAAATTACCACACTATTTCGGATGTATTTTTGTTTTTTAAAAAGGTATTAGTTTTGCTAAAATGCTTGTTACCAAACCATAATCCTCTATTTGCACTCAAAGGAGACGGATGACCAGTTTCTAAAACATAATGTTTTTTTCTATCAATTTTGGCGCCTTTCTTTTTAGCAAATCCACCCCAAAGTAAGAACACCACATTTTCTTTGTCGTCAGAAATCTTTTGAATCACGGCATCGGTAAACGTTTCCCACCCTTTTTTTTGATGGCTTCCTGCTTCGCTTTCTCTCACAGTTAGTGTAGCATTCAATAACAAAACTCCCTGTGCGGCCCATCGTTCTAAATTGCCCGATAGCGGAAAAGGTGTTCGCAGATCTTGTTCTATTTCTTTGAAGATATTTTGTAATGACGGAGGCAATGCTACGCCATCATTTACAGAAAAACACAATCCATTGGCTTGCCCAAATCCATGATACGGATCTTGTCCTATGATGACAATCTTGACGTCGTTAAAAGGACAATGGTCAAAGGCGGCAAAGATTTTGTCAGCATTTGGATAACATCTTTTGGTGGCATATTCCGCTTTCACGAAAGAAACCAAGTCTTTAAAATAAGGTTTTTCCATTTCAGAAGATAAAACATTGTGCCAAGTGGGATGTATTGAAAGTTGCATTTTAATTATTTTTTTACAAATATAAATACTTTAAAACTTTGTAACTTTGACGTTTTACACTAAAATGATTTCAATTACCGACAAAACCCTTCAAGATTTAGAATTCAATACCATTTTGGAAACCATTTCAGCTATTTGCAACACTGAAATTGGCAAACAAAAGGCCTTAGAAATAATCCCTTTTAAAGAAAAGGAGCTATTGATGAATTCTTTATGGCAAACCTCCGAATATGTTTCGTCGTTTACAAATAACAACGCCATTCCCAATCATGGTTTTGAAACCATCACTAGTGATTTAAAGATGTTAGCTATTGAAGATAGTTTTCTTGAAGTAGGTAGTTTTAGAAAAATTGCTACCCTTTCAGAAACAGTGAATGCGTTGCTATTATTTCTTAAAAAATTCAACGACTATTATCCTAAACTCCATGAAAAGTCAACCACAGTAGAGTTTACTAAAGTAATTATCCAAAAAATTGATGAAGTAGTAGATAAATATGGTGTTATCAAAGACAATGCGTCTCCCGAATTAGTTAACATTCGTAGGGACATGAGTTTGGTGAGAGGAAAAGTCAACCAAAGTTTTGGTATGGCTTTAACGCAATACAATTCACTAGGCTATCTAGATGATATTAAGGAGAGCATTGTTGAAAACCGAAGAGTTTTAGCGGTATTAGCGATGTATCGTAAGAAAGTAAAGGGCTCCATTTTGGGAAATTCCAAAACAGGAAGCATTGCCTATATTGAACCTGAAGCTACTTTAAAATATTCACGTGAGCTGAACAATTTAGAATACGAAGAGCGAGAAGAAATCACTAGAATATTAAAGAAATTATCGAACGATATTCGTCCATTTTTAGAATTAATTAAACAATATCAAGAGTTTCTTAGTGATATCGATGTCATTGCAGGAAAAGCAAAATATGCTTATAAAATAAATGGTTTATTACCTACTATCGTTGAAGAAAAGCGCTTGTTTTTTAGAGAAGCCTTCCATCCTATTTTGTATTTAAACAACAAAGAAAAAAAAGAAGTCACCTATCCGCAAACCATAGAATTGACAAATAAAAACAGAATTATCGTCATTTCGGGACCCAATGCTGGAGGGAAAACAATTTCATTAAAGACGGTTGGTTTATTGCAATTGATGCTTCAAAGTGGTATGTTAATCCCCGTACATGAACGAAGCGAAACCTTTTTATTCGATAGAATCCTTACTGATATTGGAGATAATCAATCTATTGAAAATCATCTGAGTACCTATAGTTACCGACTAAAGAACATGAACTACTTTTTAAAGAAATGTAATTCAAAAACAATGTTCTTAATTGATGAATTTGGTACCGGTTCCGACCCTGAATTAGGAGGTGCATTAGCCGAGACATTCTTAGAAGAATTTTACCATAGAGAAGCCTTTGGTATTATAACAACTCACTATTCCAATTTGAAAATATTGGCTAATGAATTGCCTTTTGCTTCCAATGCGAATATGCTTTTTGATGAAAAATCATTAGAACCGATGTATAAATTGATTCTAGGTCAAGCGGGAAGTTCTTTTACATTTGAAGTTGCTCAAAAAAATGGCATTCCCTATGGATTAATCAATCGTGCTAAGAAGAAAATTGAAGGAGGAAAAATACGCTTTGACAAAACCATTGCAACTCTTCAGAAAGAGCGTTCTAAAATGGAAAAAACTTCTTTGAACTTAAAAGAAGAAGAAATCAAAGCACGGGAAGAAGGTAAGAAAATGGAAACCATTAATGCTAAAATTCAGGATAAATTAGAACGCTATCAAGAGCTATATGATGCCAACCAGCGATTAATTTATGTTGGACAAAAAATTGAAGATATTTCAGAAGTTTACTTCAACAATAAAGACAAAAAGATATTAATTGGAGAATTTCTTAAAATGGTTGAAATAGAAAATTCTAAACGAAAAAAGCTCTCAGTAAAAGAAAAGAAAGTCAAAGAAGTCATACAGAAGCAGGTCATTGAGGAAGTAAAGGTCAAGGTAGAAAAAATACGTACCGAAAAGAAAGAAAAGAAAATCAAAGCCAAGAAAGAAGAAGAAAACAGACCAAAAGTAGTTTTAAAAGTTGGAGATAGAGTTAGAATGATTGATGGCAAAGCAATTGGTAGTATCGATAAGATTGAAAAAAACAATGCTGTTGTTAATTATGGTGTGTTTACTTCTAAAGTAAGTTTAGATGCCTTAGAATTTGTTGAAAGACCTAAAAAATAACCAACAAATGAATCAAGAAGATTTACAAAAGGGAAAAAAGATTATACTTTTTGATGGTGTTTGTAATCTTTGTGATTCTTCCGTTCAGTTCATCATAAAACATGATGCTAAAGATATCTTTCGATTTGTAGCCATCCAATCCGAATTAGGGTCAAAAATCCTTAATTATCTTGGAATTGATTCATCTAAAGTTGACAGCATAATATTATATATTCCAAATGTAGGCTACTACACAAAAGCTAATGCAATCTTTCTAATTGCAAAAGAATTAAAAACATGGCATAGTTACTTATCATACTTATCATTTATTGGAAAATATGGAGATTTTATTTATGATTATATTGCTAAAAAAAGATACAAATGGTATGGTAAAAAAGAAAGCTGCATGATTCCTACTTTAGATAATCATTCAAAATTCTTGTCTTGAGAATATCATGTGGAATGATTATAGAATAAGAATTTATGGTGAAATTTTATTCATTATTGAAATACCGTATAAACAAAAAAGACCAAGCTTTCGCTTAGTCTTTTTGTTATGAATTAAGAATTAGGTTATTCTTTAATAATTTTTTTAGTAGTTGCTCCTTTGTCAGAAACAATTTTCATCATATAAACTCCAATTGATAAATCAGCAATATTAACCTGAACATTAGATGAATCTGCAATATTTACAGTTTTAACAACTCTACCGTTCAAATCAGAAATTTCAATACTACTTACTGAAGCTCCATCATTAGAGATATTGATTAAATCTTTTGTTGGATTTGGATAAACTGAAAAAGTATTAGCTACTAAAGTATTAGTTTTAGTAGATAATAAACTTTCTGTTGCGACAAATTTTACAGAAATATTATCAATTACATCTTGTGCCCCTAAAGTATTTCCAGTTGCAGAACTAACAGAAAAGGAAAATTTTGTTACATCAACTCCCGAATCAGCTGAAGTTGTACCTCCATAAAACAAACCAGTTGACTCTTTCCATGTAACAGCACCAGTATTATAATCATAAGCAACTCCGAGTCTATACCAAGTACTAGGTGATAAAACAACATCGGCACCTGATCCTAACTGAAAAGTATAATATCCAACAACTCCCCCTGAAGTAGCTGTATTATCATAATATGCCCAACCCTCAATAACATTAGTAGCTGGTACATAATAAAAACCTGCAACAGCATTATTGTTAGCATCATAAATATAAGTTCTAAAAGTATCTAAAGAAGTCGTGGTTGGACCTGTATAAAAATCATATTCAAGCTCAGCAATATCATTACCAGAAGTTCTGTTGGTCCAAGCAGAACTAATATCTTGGAACATAGTTCTAGATTGACTTGTTGTTGAAGTTGCAGCAGCAGCAGAACCATTGATTTCAATTACATTTCCATGTGTAGCATCAAAGTTAGCAACCTGAAAATCTGAATTAGCCCCTGCAGGAACTGCAGCAGTCGAAACAGAAGTAAACCAATTGTGTTGTCCAGCTATAGCACCTAAAGTACTAGTTCCTAGATTTCCTACAGTAAGTGCTGTACAATCTTCAGTAAATGCGATATCTTGCGCAAAAATTCCATTAAAAGCACAAAGAGAGAGTAAGAGTAATAATTTTTTCATAATTTATAATTTAAGTTTAATTTTTCAACAAATATAGCTTTAATTTTTTTTTTACAAAAACATTTAACTTTCTTTTTCCATTCCTCCTATGACAGAGGTGGCTAGTGCATTTCCTAAAACATTTGTTGCGCTTCTGAACATATCACAAAAATGATCAATGGGAAGAATTAAAGCAATACCTTCAATCGGGATTTTAAACATTCCGCAAGTAGCGGCGACTACAACCAAACTTGCTCTCGGGACTCCTGCAATTCCTTTGCTAGTGAGCATTAGAACTAACAACATAGTCATTTGAGTCCCAAAATCAAGATGTACTTCATACACTTGAGCAATAAAAATACTGGCAAAAGTCATGTACATCATGCTTCCGTCTAGATTAAAAGAATATCCTAAGGGTAACATAAAAGAAACTATTTTATCTTTTATTCCAAATTGCTCTAATTCTTCTGTTAATTTTGGGAAAACTGCCTCACTGCTTGTTGTTCCAAAAGCAATAATTAAAGGACTTACAATGTGATTCAACAATGTTTTCATTCTTTTGCCAAGAAAAATAAATCCGACGATTAATAAAAACAACCATAAAGAACTTATTCCAATCAAAAAAGAGCTGAAAAATTTTGCGTATGTAACTAATAAATCATCAACATCTTTAATAGCAAACACCCCTGCTATAGCACCAAAAACACCTATTGGAGCAAACTTCATCACATAGTTTACCATTTTTAAAATAATATGTGATGTTTTATCTAAAGCACTAATCACAGGTTTTGCATTTACCCCTATTGAGGCAGCTGCCAAACCAAAAAATATTGAAAATAGTACAATTTGCAATATCTCATTATTCGCCATCGCTTCAACAATACTTTTGGGGATAATATGCTCCACAAAATTTTGTGCAGAAAAACCTTGTGTTTTTTCAGTCACTTCTGTCGCAGAAGATAAATCTATCTTTCCTAATTTTAATCCGACACCTGGCTTTAAAGTATTTACCCAAAACATTCCTATTAATAAAGAAATAAATGAAGCCGAAAAAAACCACCCTAATGCCTTACTTCCAATTCTCCCAACTGCTTTTATATCTCCAAGTTTAGCTATCCCAACAACAAGCGTTGTAAATACTAAAGGAGAGATAATCATTTGTACTAAACGAATAAAAATTGTGGCCAACATTTTAATTTTATCACTAAAATTTTTAGCATCGTCTAGTAAATAAGATCTATGGA
>CAIWKX010000245.1 GCA_903913315.1 uncultured Bacteroidota bacterium
AAGGACTACCTTGTCGTAGTTTTTCTATTGCAGATTTAGAAAAACTCTCAAAATCAAACTTTTCTTTCATAATATGTCAAATTTAAAAATTTTATTAATTCAATTTTTATACTTGACACAGTTTATTGAGCATACTCAAAATAAAAGGGTGAAAAACATTTTTTGCCTAGTGAAAAAAACATTTTGGAGACTAGACAGAATTTTGTGTAAACTCATTTTGCCTGCTAAAAATAAAAAAAGCCTAGTCAAAATAGACTGCCACCAAAAAGTTAGAAACTATTTGGGAGCAGTCTATAATGGTGAGGCATTTTTATTATCAAATTAGGGCGCTTTATTTCACTAAACCGCTACCACCTTGTTTTTTCTCGGTTTGGATATCGGTATTTTCTTTTTGCAATTTCAAGTTTCCAAAATTGTAGGTCAATGAAATTCTAAAAGTTCGAGAGTCATTTTTTTGTCTAAAATTGGTTTCCAAGTTTTGCCCTGCAATCAAAGCATTTATTTCGTTGGAGTTGAACAAGTCAAAACAATGTAATCCTATTTTTAGTTTTTTATTCATAAAGTCTCTGTTGAAGGAGATATCAAATTCTTGAATGGGTTTGGTTACTTTATAAATCTGCCAGTTTCCTGACGGAAGAATATAATAAGTTATTGAATTCTTGATTTCCCATGGAAAAATAAATTGTGCTTGTGCCGCATAGTTATATATGGCTTTATTGCTGTAAGGAAACGCATATCCTTTAATATCTGATTTGATATAATTGATGTTTAAGAAAATGTAATTCATTTTGTCCATATCACCCATTCTCTTTTTGAATTCCTCTTTCCCTTTTAAGAAATAATCTAGTGGAATAGGAAAATTGGCGTAAGCACTAAAGGTATTAAAATGCTCAAATTGTTGGAAAGTTTGATTACTTACTGGTGTTGTCGCAGTAGCATCGGCACTATATACAAAAAGATTATTGTCTTTAGATGCTGTATAATTCATACCCAGTTGAACATATTGAAATGCTGAAATCTTAAATTCATAATTATCTAAAAAGGTAGGGTTCAAAAATAAATTTCCTTGCGATGTATTGTATTGATCAAAACTGGAACTGTTGTTGGGATCTAAATTATTATAATTTGGCTGATTGATTTTTTTAGAATAAGAACCCGAAATATTGACATTATCATTCACTTCATAAATAGCACTCAAATTGGGAAATAAATTGTTGTTTTTGAATTTGATTTTATCCGACAATGTATTAGTGATTCGTTCTACATTAAAGTTTTCAAAACGCAAACCCGCGGTGAAACTGAACTTTTTAATTTTCTTTCTGGCTTCCGTATAAAAAGCTAAATTGTTTTCTTTATAATCGAATGTAATGTTGTTTGGTAGAACAGAATTTAAGAAATAACTACCATTGTCTTTGACCTGCAATCCATTAAATTTTCCTCCAGTGCTGATAGAAAACTTGTATTTTTCAACGGGAAAATTAAAATCATATTTTAGATAATAATTGTCCAATTTGAAATCAATGTTTCCATTGTTAAAAGAATTGGTGTTGCTAATGCTTTCCGTTGCACTCGCTGACGTTATAGGTTTTCTGTCGAATTGGTTTCCAAAGGCAGTGACATCAAATGTAGTACCAATGGTGTCTAACTTCATTTTGTATTGCAAGCTAACTTCGTGATTGTTGTTTTTGTTTTTGTTGATGCCTTTGTTGGCATAATCAATATTGTCACCCATAGTAGTGGCGTCAAAAACACTTCTGTCGTTGGAAAAGGTTCCGTTATAATTGAATAATAAGTTGGACATGTTATTCAGTTTATAATTGGTCCCTCCTCTAAAATAGAGGTTTCTATTAGTATTTACAGCAAAGTTTTCTTGGTTCAATACTTTAATTGGATTGAAAGCAGTGAAGGTTTGACTGTTTGTTGTTCTAGTTTCACTGTCAATGTAATTATAACCTAACATCGTTTGCCAACTTAAGTTTTTTTCTTTTCCATTTAATAAAATCTGCGGACTTGGCTTTTGGTATTTATTGAAGTTGTAATTGATATTGAAACTTGCATTAATTCCTTTCATTCTTTTGGAACTCGTTACAATATTGATTATCGAACCACTGGCATTAGCATCATAAGCCGCACCAGGATTATAGATTAATTCTACTTTTTCGATGGCATTTGCAGGAAGTGAGTTTAGATAATTTTGCAAGTCAGTTCCCGACAGTGTGCTTGGTGCTCCATCGATATAAATGGAAACTCCTTTTCCATTTAGGGTGATGCTTCCTGTTGGAGAGGTGATTACTCCAGGTAATTTTTTTACTGCTTCAAGACTGCTTCCACTATTGAGCATGGCATTGTCTTTTACACTCACTGTAGTCTTGTCTGAATCTACTTTGATGAATTTCTTTTTGATAGTGACCGTTACCTCATCAAGTTTGGTAATTTTTTCTTTAATCGTGTCTTTAGTAGGGGACGTTTTCTTGGGTGCTTCTTGAGCTGACATTGTCGTTGCAATAAGAAATAGTGCAACTAGGCATAGTGTTTTCATTTGATGATTGTTTTTTTCCGATACGCTCCAAGCAGATTGGTCGCGTCTAGGGTGATTGATGATTATCAGTAAGACTTTTTTTAACAGAAATTGTTACAGTTGAATTGTATAAAACTCATAAAAAAGCAAAATTTTTGTTTACACAATCTAATGACTACTCGCAGATAGGAATCAATTTACAGTGTTAATGAAGCATTTTTATATTTTTTTAGAAAATATGTATGATATTTTATTTAATTTCATAAAAAATATAATACTTAAAATAACAAAAACCTCCTTAGAAATGCTTCTAGACCACAGTAACGTTCGGCCTCTGGGAACATTATTTTAACTCATTATAAAAGGCATTTGATCTTAAAAAAGTTATACCTAAACAAGTGCAACTTTTATTGTTGTTTTACTTTGTGGTCACAAGCGAGACGCTTGCGCTAGCAATAAGGATTAAAATAAGTAAAGTTGTTGAGAAAGTGATTATTAGAGTTATAGTTTATGCACTATAAAAATGGTGGGGCGGTTATGTAAATCAATTTTGGCTTTCTTCCAATCGGTAACACGCATGGTTTTTATATATTCTGTAGGAAGGGTAATATCGGCGGCAATACACAAATAGGTGTTGGGGTGTAGTGTTTGCAACAAATCTTCAATCAATTTATTATTTCGATAAGGAGTTTCAATAAAAAGCTGTGATTGGTTTTTATCGTTAGAAAGTTTTTCGAAATTCTTTAAAGCGGCTTTCTTTTCAGATTTATCAATAGGCAAATAGCCATTAAAAGCAAAGCTTTGTCCGTTCATTCCAGAACCCATCATAGCCAATAAAATAGAAGAGGGGCCTACTAAAGGAATGACTTGAATGCCTTTTTCGTGTGCCAATTTTACAATGGCAGCACCAGGATCGGCAACACCAGGGCATCCAGCTTCGCTCATGACACCTACATTGATTCCTTCAAGACAAGGTTGAATCATTTGATTGTGTTCGGCAATTTCAGTATGTTTATTTAGCGTACTTAATCGTAAAGTGGCTTGCACTTTTTCGGGTACAATGCTTTTAATGAATTTGCGAGCTGTTTTTTCGTTTTCTACAATATAGCAGTCAATAAGTTCAACGACTCTTTTTACGGTTTGAGGCAACACATCATCAGGATTGCTTTCTCCAAGAGTGATAGGGATGAGGTATAATTTTCCTTTGGCGTTGGTGGTTGAATTCATTACGAATGTTTGGCTATTAGTTTTTGCGCTAGTATGTCGGTAGCTTCATCTAACATTTCATAAACCATATCGAATCCGTTTTGCAATCCATAATATGGATCGGGAACATCAACATTATCATCAGGAAAAAGTTCTTCTAAGATTAATTTTACTTTGGCTTTATGAGCTTCAGTTTTGGCTAAAAAAATGACGTCGTCATAATTGGAATTGTCCATTACATAAATATAATCGAACTCGTCAAAAAAAACAGGAGTAAAGTGTTTTCCTTTTTGATTAGAAATATCAATGCCGTGTCTTAATGCCGTAGCAATAGAACGCTCGTCAGGTTGTCTACCAACATGCCAGTGGCCTGTACCTGCAGAATCAACCAAGAATTTATCTTTAGGAAGTTTGGACGCCAAAATACCTTCTGCCAAAGGAGAACGGCAAATATTCCCCAAACATACCATTAAAATTTTAACGGGCATAATATAATTTAGTTACGTTTTTTTACTGATAAAGCGCAAAAGTAAGAAATACGAATAACTAAAGAGATAATTTTTTGTGAATATCTTCAACAAATTTTTTGAACTGTTTGTCAGTAGAGACTAGATTGTCAACAGTTTTACAAGCATGTAAAACGGTAGCATGATCTCTGTCTCCAATTTGTGAGCCAATATTTGCTAAAGAAGCTTTTGTGAATTTTTTAGCGAAAAACATAGCCAACTGTCTGGCTTGAACCACATGACGTTTTCTTGTTTTTGATTGTAAAGTGTCTATATCCAATTGAAAATAATCAGAAACTACTTTTTGTATGTAGTCTATTGATATTTCACGTTTCACATTTTTGACAAATTTCTCTACAATGCTTTTGGCTAAATCTATTGTAACTTCTTTTTTGTTGAAAGAAGATTGAGCTATCAAAGAAATGATGGCACCTTCTAGCTCACGAACGTTAGATTTAATATTTTGAGCTACATATTCTACAATTTCGTTTGGCATTTCAACACCATCACGATATAAAATATTTTTTAAGATAGAGACTCTAGTTTCATAATCTGGTTGGTGTAATTCGGCAGACAATCCCCATTTGAAACGTGATAACAAACGTTGTTCGATATCTTGCATGTCAACAGGTGCTTTATCTGAAGTAAGAATTACTTGTTTTCCATTTTGATGTAAAAAGTTGAATATATGGAAAAATACATCTTGAGTTCCTGTTTTTCCCGAAAGGAATTGCACGTCGTCAATAATTAAAACATCTATTAATTGATAGAAATGAATAAAATCGTTACGATTGTTTTTCTTAACAGAGTCAATATATTGCTGCGTGAATACTTCAGCAGAAATATACAATACTGTTTTTTCAGGATATTTATCTTTGATTTCAACCCCAATAGCGTGAGCCAAATGGGTTTTTCCCAATCCAACCCCTCCAAAAATTAATAAAGGATTGAAAGAAGTTCCACCTGGTTTGTTTGCTACTGCCATACCTGCAGATCGCGCTAAACGATTAGAGTCTCCTTCAAGAAAATTGTCGAAACTATAATTTGGATTAAGTTGTGATTCAATTTTTAAGTTTCTAATTCCAGGGATTACAAACGGATTTTTAAGCTCTGGATTTAGATTTTTAAAAGGAGCATCTACTTCTTGTGATTTAATAGGACTACGATGAGCAGATGGCAATTGTTCCGTAAAAGGTTGTTTATTGCCATAAGTGTTTTCCATTTTAATTTTATAGAGTAACTTTGCGTTTTTTCCGAGTTCTTTGGTTAAGGCAACTTTTAGTAATTTCACATAATGTTCCTCCAACCATTCATAGAAAAATTTACTAGGAACTTGAATATAAAGTGCGTTGTCTGAAAGTTCAACTGACTTAATTGGTTCGAACCAAGTTTTGTAGGCTTGTTCTTGAATATTATCTTTTATAAAAGACAGACAGTTTTCCCATACCGATTGCGCAGTTTTGTTCATATTCTTGTTAAATTTCTAATTTATTTTAAAGGTTCTCTTACAAAAAAAAGGGAATTTTTTTTGTGATTTTTGGGTTAACAAATATGTGAACAAAATTCCTTAAAAAAAAATAATAAGGTGTTGATTTTTTAAAAATTTTGTTGTAAAGAGAAAAATAGATATAGATAAAACGTTAAAAAAGATAGATGAACGGACACGAAGTACAAGTTAGAGTTAGATATGGGGAAACCGACCAAATGGGTGTGGTTTATCATGGTAGTTACGTACCTTATTTTGAGATAGGAAGAGTAGAATGGCTAAGAGATAAAGGGGTTTCATACAAAAAACTAGAAGAAAGTGGAATTGCATTACCAATTGTTTCAATGCATTTAAATTTTAAGAAACCAGCACGTTATGACGACCTATTGATTGTCACAACTAAACTTCGAAACTATAATGGAGTAAAGATTGAATTTGATTGCGAAATCCGTAATGAAAATGAAGAGTTATTAACAACTGCTCATTTTATATTGGTTTTTGTGGACACAAAAAATGGAAAGCCAATTGTTCCGCCACAATATCTTTTGGATATTTTGAATGAATAAGATTATTCTTTTAATTTTATCTCAATTTCAAACATAGTATCAAAAATGTCGAATATAGATTCGGCATTTTTTTTTCTAGTTGCAATTTCAATTTCACAACTCATTTCCATTTTTTGACAAATGATTTCTAGATTTTTTTCTTTAATCACTCGCATTACTTTATTTATGTTTTTGTAATCAAAAGATATGATATAATGTATGTCTATGGTTTTTTCGATAATTTCGGAAACTTCCAATGCCATTTGCGCAGAGGTTCGATAGGCTGAAATCAATCCGCCTACACCTAATTTAATTCCTCCAAAGAAGCGAACTACAACAACTAATATATTAGTAAGACCAAAAGATTGAATTTGCCCATAGATTGGTGCTCCAGCGGTATTGCTTGGTTCACCATCGTCGTTGGCTCTAAATTGGATTTTATCAGTTCCAATTTGAAAGGCATAACAATAATGTACAGCTCCATAATGTTTCTTTCGCAAAATATCTAAATGAGTTTTGATTTCATCTTCTGAAGTTACTGGAAAAGCATATCCATAAAACTTGCTGTTTTTTTCTTTAAATAAAATTTCTTCAGAAGGGGATAAAATGGTTTTGTAAGAGTCGTTCAAAACTTATAAAGGCAAATGTTTTTGATTGAATAAATCTACTACATCTTCATGACCTACTTGTAAATTCCAAACATTAATTCCAATACTAGCTGCGGCATCGGTATTTATTTTTTTGTCATCTACAAATAATGTACGTTTTGGAGATAAATCATGTTTATTTACAATATAACTATAAATGCTAGCATCAGGTTTTCTCATCCCCATTTCATAAGAATAATATACTTTTTCAAAACATTGGTAAAAATCACTAAAGAAGGAAACGCCCACTTTATGTTCAAATTTGCTGATGTGTATTTCGTCAGTATTTGTCAATAAAAATAAACGGTATCTGCTGGAAAGCATTTGTAAAAATTCTAATCTATAGAGAGGGAATTCACCGATTATAGTATTCCAAGCATGTCTTATTTCTTCAACACTGGCATTAGGGATAAACTTATGAAAGCAATTAATAAATTCAAGTTCAGATATTTTACCTTTTTCAAATAAGTCATTCATTTCTATAAGTTCTTCATTTGGGGCAGGTAATCCTAGTTTTTTGAAAGCTTCTACTTGAGCTTCTTTCTCCAAATTGATAAAAATATCACCGAAATCAAAAATAATAGTGTCAATCATGATTGAAAAATATTAAAAGTTCATCTTCAAGAATTGTTTGTTGTTTTACATTTTTACATTTAATAATTGGAGCTTTTATTCCTTTAATTAAAGGTTTTTTACCTTTAAAAATGTGTGCTTCGTCCCAAATATTTTCATCTATAAATGTTTGCAAAGTTTGTCTTCCACCTTCAATAATCACTGATTGAATGTTGTTATTAAATAGATAATCAGCAATTTGAATACCTATTTTTTTTGAATAATCAATTTCAGTTCCTGAAAGAAGAATAGTTTTTGCTTGATTATCAAAGATATGATTTTCTTTTGAAATTCTATTATTTTGATCTAAAACTATTCTAATAGGACTATTACCGGTCCAATCACGAGTTGTTAAAGAAGGATTATCGTCTATAACTGTGTTTGTTCCCACTAGTATTGCTTGTTCTTCACTACGCCATTTATGGACTAATTGACGAGAATATTCATTAGTAATCCAAACAGGTTCTTTCTTTTCTTTTGTTAATGGTGCAATAAAACCATCTAAACTTTCAGCCCATTTTAATATAACGTAAGGTCGTTTTTTATTGTGAAAAGTAAAAAAGCGTTTATTCAGTTTGTTACATTCATCTTCGAGGATTCCGACGGTTACATTTTTTCTAGCCTCAACCAGTTTTTTAATTCCGTTTCCAGCAACTTTTGCAAAGGGATCCATGGTTCCAATTACAACATTTGGGATATTGTTTGCAAGTATCAAATTGCAACACGGAGGAGTTTTTCCAAAATGGCTGCAAGGTTCTAAACTAACATATATAGTAGCTTTAAATAGTAATGATTTATCTTTTACTGAATTTATAGCAATTACTTCTGCATGCGGTTCTCCAGCTTTTTTATGCCAACCTTCTCCAATAATTTCATCTTTATATACAATAACGCTACCAACCAGTGGATTTGGGTAAGTAGTTCCCAATCCGTTTTTCGCTAATTCGATGCAGCGTTTAATATATTTTTCTTCCGTCGATTTCATTTTTTGCCTAAGGTCGTCAGGAACGCCATAAAAATTACTGTTTTATTTTTGTTTGTCATTAGCGTTTCATGTATCTTCACATCACAAAAATAAGATATTCTTTAGAATGAATTCTATAATAATAAGAGAAATCCAAGAGGGAGATAATAAGGCAATTGCCAAGGTAATTCGTCAAGTTTTTATATCTGATAATTATCCTAAAACGGGAACTGCTTTTGCTGATTCGCAATTGGATTCCATGTTTGAAGCTTATGATAAACCCAAAGCAATTTATTTTGTAGTGGAAAATAATGGTCAAATAATCGGTGGAGCAGGAGTGAACCAGCTGGATAATTCAGAGGAGAATATTTGTGAATTGCAAAAAATGTATTTCTTGCAAGAAGCTAGAGGTAAGGGAATCGGATTTGAAATGATTCAAAAATGTTTACAGAAAGCAAAGGATTTTGGTTATGAAAAATGCTATTTAGAAACATTACCTGAAATGCTTAGCGCACAAAAACTATATACTAAAGTTGGGTTTGAGTATCTTTGTGCTCCCCTTGGAGGAACAGGTCATACAAGCTGTCCAGTTTGGATGTTAAAGAGTTTATTATAGTTTAAATTTTTTTATAATAGTTTAATGTTATTAAAAGAATATAAATCAACGTTTTTAAAAGAGCTTTCTTCTTTATATGATGAAAAGGAAATTGAGAGTTTCTTTTATATTGTATTGGAGTCTTTTCATAATTTAAAACGTATTGATTTGGCTTTGAATCCAAATATGGAAATGGAAACTATGCAATTGTCTAGTTGGCGAAATGTTTTGGAAGAACTGAAAAAACAGAAACCAATACAATATATATTAGGAGAAACTGAATTTTATGGATTGCCATTTCTTGTAAATGAAAATACATTAATTCCAAGACCAGAAACTGAAGAGTTGGTCGAATTGATAATTTCTAATAATCTAACAATTCAAAAATCTAATAATCTAAAGATTCTTGATATTGGAACTGGCAGTGGTTGCATTGGAATTTCATTGGCTAAAAATCTTCCCAATTGTCAAGTTACTTTACTTGATGTTTCATTAAGAGCATTGTTAGTTGCTGAGAAAAATGCTGAGATTAATAAAGTTAATGTTGATATAACACGAATGGATATTATTGAAACAACTGATTTGAATACACAATTCGACATTATAGTTTCCAATCCACCCTACGTTCGAAATCTTGAAAAAGCTGAAATAAAGCCTAATGTTTTAGAATACGAACCTCATTTGGCTTTGTTTGTTGCTGACAATGATGCCTTACTTTTTTATAGAAAAATTGCACAATTAGCCAAGAAAAATCTATCTAAAAAAGGACAATTGTATTTTGAAATCAATCAATATTTAGGAAAAGAAACAGTTGAATTGTTAGAAAATCTTGGGTATAAAAATATAGAATTAAACAAAGATTTGTATGGAAATGATAGAATTATTAAATGTGAGAATAAATAACTGTGGTTAAACTTTAAACCTTTTTTGTTTTTATCGGTCTATTCAATAATATTAATATTAATTATAAAAAAATGAAAAAATTCACGCTTTCAATCGCAACGTTACTAATTACAACTTTGAGTTTTGCACAACAAGGGCCAGGTCATCAACCAACTCATCTTGATAAGCATCCAAGAGTAAATCAAGTTAATAAGAGAATTGATAATCAAGAAAAAAGAGTTACAGAAGAGCGTAAAGAAGGAGAATTGACTAAAGGTCAAGCAAAAAATGATAGAGCAAACCTTAAAGCAATTAACAAAGAAAAAAAGGAAATGCGTAAATCAGATGGAGGGCATTTAACAAAAGCGGATCAAAAAGCTTTGAATCAACAGCTAAATTCCAACAGCAAAAATATTGGTAAATAAGATCTTTTCTTAAAATTAAAAAATCCGAAAAATTAGACTTTTCGGATTTTTTAATTACATTATTTAAAAAAATTGAGGGATATTATTTAAATTGTCTTTAGATTTTTTTTAATAAAAATATTGAATTTACATCAACCAATGTTTAAAATTTATTCATATCGCAAAGCCTCAATAGGATCCAATTTAGAAGCTTTAATGGCAGGATATAATCCAGAAACTAAGGCTACGATAAAGCTGGTAATGACCGCGGCAATAATGGCACCCAAAGGAATAACAAAGCCAAAATCCATTATGGAAGCCATTAGATAGCCTATTAAAATTCCAAAAATAATTCCGACGAAACCACCTATTTGTCCAATCAGCAAGGTTTCCATAAAAAATTGCCATGCGATAGTACCACGTTTGGCTCCGAGTGATTTTCGAACACCAATTTCACGTGTTCTTTCAGTAACGGAAACAATCATAATGTTCATTAATGCAATAGACGAACCCAGAATAGTAATTATCCCAATAATCCAAGCCGAAAGGCTTAAAACTCCAGTCATTTCAGCAATTCTATTTACTAAATCATCACTTCTTGAAATTCCGAAATTATTGTCTTCTACAGGATTTAATTTTCTAATTTGCCGCATAGTAACTGTGGCATTATCCACAGCTTGTTCGAGTAGTTCTTTCTTATCAACCATAGTACTAATAGTGTAATTAATACTTGGTGCCGAAAATATGGAACGTGCTACTTGAATAGGAATCAAGACTCTTAAGTCTTGGTTGTTTCCAAAGGTGGAGCCTTTTTCTTTCAGTACTCCAATTACTTTGAATTTGGCTCCGCGAATTGATATGATTTTATCAATCGGATTGACGTCTTTTAATAATCCTTTGGTAGCAAAATCGCTACCTAAAACACACGAATAAGTATTATTTGAAATATCGAAACTATTAAAGTTTCTTCCTTGCACTACTTCAAATCCACCATTGGCAGTAAAATATTCGTCAACACCAAGAACAGCAACTTCTGGATCTGTTTTTTGATCTTCATATTTTACTTCGGCTGCTGCCGTTGCAGTAAAGGAAAGTGAGGTATGTGTAAATGGATAATTGTATTTTTCTTTATACTCTTTAGCTTCAGGGTAGGAGATAATGGGATTTATTTTTTCAACTTCACCACCTCCTTGATTTCTAGTTTTGAATTCGTATTGGTTGATGCTAAAAGTATTGGAACCCATGGAAGCAAATTTAGAATTCAATGTGCTATCAATAGCGGCAACAACGGTTAGAATTCCAACCAAAGCTGTAATCCCGATAGCGATAATGATGATGGTGAGAATGGTTCGGAGCAACTGTGCGCGAATCGAACCTAAAGCGATCTTGATATTTTCTTTAAAAACTCCTTTCATAATCGTTATTTGACACGAAAATACGGTTTTTGTTACAAGTTTGTGGTATAAGAATTATAAATTATTTTAAAAAGTATGATATTTGCCAAATGAATTTTAAATATTAGATATCAGATATCAGATATTAAATATTTTAAAATCTAAAATTTAAAATCTAATATTAAAAATGGCATCTAAACCAAGCATTCCTAAAGGCACACGCGATTTTTCTCCTGTTGAGGTTTCTAAACGTAACTATATTATTTCTATTATGAGAACTCATTTTGAGAACTATGGTTACCAGCCTATAGAAACTCCAAGTTTTGAAAATTCGGATACCTTGATGGGAAAATATGGTGAAGAAGGAGATAGATTGATTTTTAAAATATTGAATTCTGGGGATTTTTTTGAAGTTTTCAATAGATCGTTGGTTGAGATTATAAAAACAATATTATATAATTTAAAAGTATTTGCAAGTGAACATCCAGAAAATGATGATTATTCAAAATTTGTAGAGGAAGTTACATCGAAAGCAGTTCAGGATGCATTTTTTCGTAATCCTATTACAGAGAAGATTGACTATAAAAACCTTAAACAAGAATTAAATTCAATAATTTTTCAACATTTTTTAAATAAGCGAGAATTATTAGAAGAACTTAAAAATTCTGATAATGATTTGTTGAGTCTTTTCACGATGACCTTATTTGGAGTTTTTATTTCAAAAGCTCAATCAAGAAATTTAAGTACTCCGATCTCCGAAAAAGCCCTTCGTTACGACTTAACGGTGCCTTTTGCGCGTTATGTAGTGCAACACCAAAGCGAGATTGAGTTTCCGTTTAAGCGTTACCAAATTCAACCAGTTTGGCGTGCTGATAGACCACAAAAAGGGCGTTTTAGAGAATTTTATCAATGTGATGCTGATGTGGTGGGTTCGACTTCGTTGTGGCAAGAAGTAGAGTTAGTGCAATTGTACGACTCAGTTTTTGCGTCATTGGGTTTGAATGGTGTTACTATTAAAATCAATAACCGTAAGATATTATCAGGAATTGCTGAGGTGATTGGTGCTTCGGATAAATTGATTGATTTTACGGTTGCTTTGGATAAATTAGATAAAATAGGAGAGGACGGTGTGAAAAAAGAAATGCTAGAGAAAGGAATTTCGGAAGAAGCGTTGGTAAAAGTACAATCGTTATTCAACTTTACTGGAACGATTCAAGAGAAAATAGAGAAACTATCGGCATTACTTTCATCATCTGAAGAAGGAATGAAAGGTATCGAAGAATTGAGATTCATCTGTAACAATGTGACTAAATTGGGATTACAAAAAGGCATTTTAGAGTTGGATGTTACCTTGGCTCGCGGCTTGAACTATTATACAGGTGCTATCTTTGAAATTGCTGCCCCAGCAGGAGTAGCAATGGGAAGCATTGGCGGCGGCGGACGATATGATGATTTGACGGGTATCTTCGGGTTGAAAAACATGAGTGGCGTTGGGATTTCGTTTGGATTGGATAGAATTTATT
>CAIWKX010000246.1 GCA_903913315.1 uncultured Bacteroidota bacterium
AATTAAAAATAACCACCAACAGCTTTTTGGGAGTCAAACCCAGTTAAATGAATGTTGGTCGGGTTGTCCTAACTTAAACTACATCTGCGCTGATGACTTTGAGATACCCGCATTGCAGAGTTATTTGCAGGGTTGTGGTATTACGCAGGCGATTACAATTGATAGTGCTTGTCCGTTGTTGGGGGTAGAGGGGTTTGAGAGAGATAGTTTTTCTATTTTGCCTAATCCATCTGATGATGCGTTTACTATTGACTTTGGTGGTTTTGTTAAAGAAGTCAAACTAGAATTGTTTACATTAGTAGGTCAAAAAGTATATGAAAATACAGTGACAGACCTTAAAGACTATTTGCTAAAAATAGATACTTTAGCCAGTGGTAGCTATTTGCTAAAAATTTCAAATGAGCAAGAAACCGTTGTTAAAAAAATAGTAAAAAGATAGTGTATGAAAAAGATAGTTTTTTTAATTTGTATTTGTTGTGCAGTTAGTTATAGTCAAGCCATAAATTTTCCCGATACCAACTTTAAAGCAAGGTTACTACAATCTTCACCAAGTAGCACTATCGCCTATGGTTCAATTGGGTATATCAAAATAGATGCAAATAACAATGGTGAAATAGAGCAAAGTGAAGCATTAATGGTTACTAATTTAAATATTAATGGACAAAATATTAATAATTTAGAAGGGTTACAATATTTTACTAATTTAACTGTTTTAGGTATTAATATTAATAATGTAACTTCAATTAACCTTTCTCCTTTAACCCAATTAGTTTACTTTAGTTGTAATTATAATCAAATTTCATCATTTGATTTTAGTAATCTTCCTAATTTAAGAGGAGTTTATTGCGACAATAATCTATTAACCACTTTAGATTTTAGCTACAATCCTTTGTTTGAAGATTTAACCTGCAAGAACAATCCTAATTTAATTAGTATTAAAATTAAAAATAACCACCAACAGCTTTTTGGGAGTCAAACCCAGTTAAATGAATGTTGGTCGGGTTGTCCTAACTTAAACTACATCTGTGCTGATGACTTTGAGATACCCGCATTGCAGAGTTATTTGCAGGGTTGTGGTATTACGCAGGCGATTACTATTGATAGTGCTTGTCCGTTGTTGGGGGTTGATGGGTTTGAGGCTGGAGGTGCTGGGGTATATCCGAATCCTACTTCAGGAAAAGTGGTTATTGATGGTGTCGGGTTATATCCATCCGTTAGTGTATATAATTGTTTGGGGCAGGAAGTGGTGCGATCCTTCGTGCCACAAGATGACAAAATGATGGTAGATTTGAGTGGTTTGCCTAGTGGAGTTTATTTGGTGAATTTGGTTGGTGAGGATGGCAATAAAACTGTGAAAGTAATAAAAGAATAATCCTCACTTTAACGCTTTCCAACGGAGAGAGAGCCTTTGTGAAAAAAGAATGAGAAATTGATTCGTTTGACGATCAAATTTCTAAAAAAAAGCCGTCTCAAGTTAGAAACGGCTTTTTTTGCAATTATTTTTTCAAGGAATTTTTAATCTGTTCTTTATACTGCTCCCATTCTTTTTGGGTTAAAGTTTGTTTCTTTTCATACTTCTTCCCTTTTAGGTAATCCAAAATGTATTTCGCTCGTTCTTCACATTCCGGATGGGTAGAAATCCAAGTTAACGCTTTAGGCGTTTTTTGTTCTTGAGCCATAACATACATAAAATCTGCCAAAGGCTCCGGACTGATGTTTGCTTTCAGTAAGTAGTTTACACTTTGCATATCGGCTTCTTTCTCTAGCGATCTATCATACGCCGTGGACGATAAGGTTTTGAATATCTCTTTAACAATAGCACCTCCTTTATCGCCAGCCGTGGCCGAAAGCAATACCGACAAGCCGACTTCCTTAGAAAGTTTTTTCATCACATGATTGTTTTCAATATGGGCAATTTCATGCCCCAAAACCCCTTGTAAGGCTTCTTGCTTTTTACAATCTGTTATAAGTCCAGTATAAACAACCAAATGATTGTTAGGCAAGGCAAAAGCATTAACTTCGTCTTTTTGTACGATATGAATTTTTAAAGAATCACGAACAATATGGTTGGCTTTGCAGATAGGCAAAATCAATTTATCCAAGGTTTTGACAATAGAATCATTGGTAATCACTGTTTCCGTATCATGGATTTGATTCCAAATCATATCCCCAATTTTGTGTTCAGCAGTAGTCGTATGTTTTTTTATTTCAAAAAACTTGACAAAATCGAGACGGGATAATCCAAACCAGAGGGTAAAAAAGGCTACTAGAATAACTAGTCCTTGAATGAGAGTTTTATTAATCATTTGGTCGGCAGATTAGGTTAGTTAAATTCCCAAAGAACCATTGTTCCACATGTTTCCCTTTTCGAGTTTGCACCGCACTATAAATGGTGGTAACAAATTCTAAAAGATTAAAGCAAAAAGCGGTAATCATATAGGCAAAATACCGATTGCTAACGTGTTCATCGCCAAAAATTATCGAAATAGTCCACCAAAAGCCACAACTGTTCATGCAAAGTAAAGCCGCTTGAGAGACCAGAGCCTGCGTGCAATGCCATCGTACATAATACGTTCCTTTTCGATTGGCAATAAAGAAAAAGAAAGTAGCAATTAAATTGATAATGGGTAACGGCAATCCTGCCACAAGCGCTACAAGTGACATCAAATAACTATTGGACGCTCTCTCAGCCTCATGTTCTGAGGGTTTGTAAGCAAAAGCTAATTCTTGTATCATAATCCTTTTTTAAAATTCCAAATCCAATTGAGAATGACTAAAATTATCAAAAGAATAGCAATCCATCGAGTGCTAATGATTTGTTCTACGCGTTTGTAATTTCTAAAAAATGTCTCTTTCTTAGTAACTAAATCATACACTATGCACAAAGGAAGTACACTCATTAGTGCAGCAACAAGAAGTCCAAAAGGATTCATTAGTAAGGACGCTACCACATCACCAGTTAAAAGCAATTGAACGGCTCGCGTTGTACCACAAGAGGGACAAGGATAACGTGTCAAATTCTTGAAGAAACAAAACTTTAAATTAATGTTTTCGGAATAATGTATACTATAAAAAAGATAGATAAAACCTGTTAAACAAGCCAATAGTATAATAAAATATAACTTGTTTTTAGACATGAATTAGTAAAGTGAATTCTGAAACAGTTGCATGTTTTTCTCACGCGTTGCCCCTTGAATCAAAAACCAATCCACAATTGTCCAAATCCCAAATCCACCACAGGTTAATAATTTGGCAATCCCCAATCCAGTATCTCCAATATAAAATCGGTCAATTCCAAAATGTCCTCCACCAACAATAGAGATAATCAAGGCTGTGGTTGGATCTTTAAATTGAAGCATTTGAACCATTGACCATTTTGATTCGTCTAATTGTAATAAGCGATCTCTAACTGCTACTAGATGATAACTTTCAAAAAACTTTGAGTTCATCATCATAAACATATCGACTTTTGCTGTATCCATAAGATTTTGTTTTTTAGTTATTGTTTTGAATGGTCTAAAATATAAAATTTATTTAAGTATAAAAATAAAAGCACTAGTAAAGTGCTTTTATAAATGAGAATATTTTTATTCGATAGTTTTTGGGTCAGGACCATACTGATTTTCCCCTTGATTACCTTCTGTAAAGAACAAAACCAATAACCATATTGCACCAACTAACGGAATTAGAATAATAAAGTAAAACCATCCACTTTTTCCAACATCATGCAAACGTCTAACAGAAACCGCTAAACCAGGTAAAAAAACGGCCAAAGCATATAAAACATAAACAGGGCCATATGGAATTTTACCAAATGTTATACCTGCAACATTGTCAATAACCATAGCGATAATTGCTATAATTATATTGGCTAATAAAAACCACCAATACTCTGAGCGTCTAGCTCGTCCATTAAAATTTGCATAATTTTCGAATACCACTTTTTTGTACCAATCAATCATAATTTTTTAATATTTGGTTTGTCCTACTCTTTTTGGATTTTCGGTTACTCCTAATAGTTTCAGAAAATTCTGAGATTCAAATATAAAAAATATTTTAAAAAAAATTAACAAAATCTATAACATATCCTCTTATTTAATTTAAAAGTATTACTTTATTATAAAAAAAGATTTGATTTTATCAACGATGGTTTGAGCTAGTTTCTCATGACTTTCAAACGTCCAACCAGCAATATGAGGGGTTAACAAAACATTTTCAGCGGCTAATAAATACTCAAAAGCCGCCGGTTTTTCGGTGTCAATAAAAAGGTTTTCAAAAGATAATTTTTCATATTCTAAAACATCCAAGCCAGCGCCGAGAATTTTGCCCGATTGCAAAGCAGCAACCAAATCGTCAGTGACCACATTTTTCCCACGGGAAGTATTGATAAACCAAAACGGTTTGGTAAAAGCAGTAATAAAATCGGTAGTCACCATTTTATCAGTTTCAGGGGTCCAAGGAAGATGCAAACTCAATACATCGGCTTGTTCTTGAAGTTCTCTCAAGGACACTTGCTTGGCGTTAGCATCACCAACATCGTCGAGAATATCATAACACAATACAGTGACATCAAACCCGCGTAGTTTTTTAGCAAATGATTTTCCCATAGTACCATAACCAATAATGCCGACAGTTTTGTGCTCCAATTCAAATCCGCGATTGCCTTCGCGAATCCATTTTCCTTCTCGAACCAATCGGTCTGCGCGATTTAACTTGTTCAGCAAAGAAAGAAGCATTCCAAGCGAATGTTCACCAACAGCATTGCTATTGCCTTCAGGCGCAGCAATTAGATGAACTCCTTTTTCAGCAGCAGAATCACAATCTATGCTTTCCAATCCAGCACCCACACGAGCAATGAATTGAAGATGTGTCGCTTTATCTAAAAACGCTTTGTCAATTTTGAATCGAGAACGTATGACAATTCCATTATAATTGTGGATTTTGGCTTCAACTTCTTCTTTAGTGGAGGTGAAATCTTCCTCGTTATGAAAACCAGTGGCTGCTAGTTGTTCCCATAGTAAAGGATGATTGCTGTCGATGTGGAGAATTTTGATTTTATTTATCGTAGTCATAATCTGTTTAAAGGATAAAAATACTTATTTTTGGAATACCAGACATAATTTATTTGCTATGAGAAACATTTTACTCCTGATCAACGTACTTATTTCGATTACTTCATTGAGTCAAAAGAAGTACGCTTTTGACTATACATTAGTCTACAATTTAGAAACTCCAGAAAAAAATGAAAGTAAGGTAATTCTATATGCCGTTAATTCAAAAGAAAATAATTATGTGCTCACTATTCACGAAAAAGATTCAATTACAAACAACCTAATATTTACAGACCAAAAAGGGATTCTAGTAAAAGCAAAAATGAATAGATCCGATTTCTTTAAAGCAGAAACAATTGTTAACAGCTGCGAACAAATATTTAGATATTCTTCCAAAGCAAAATTTAATAGTAAGAAGTATTCTATTATTAATCTTAAAGACACCATTATAAAAGATACGATTTACTACCATTATGTATTAAAAAGTAAGAAAAGCTTAAAGTATCAAAAGAAGAAAAAAATTGAATCTGCTCATTTTATTATTGACAAGTCTGCTCCCGATTTCATTCCCTTTCTATATCAACCTATAATGTATGAAGTATGGAAAAACAATAAAAGGATCCCTAATGGTTATCCAAAAAGTATTTATTTTATCAATAGCGATGGGACTAAAGAATCAGAATTAAAATTAATAAAAGCAGTAAAGCTCAACAAATACCTAACCATCCCTGATGAATGTGACTATACTAATGACGAAAGACGAATCTATTCCCCTTTAGTTAATTTCAATAGATAGTAAATTTTGTTGAAAAGCTACAAGATCTTCCCAGTTAAAAGCATTGCTGAAATAGAGAAGTAAATAATCAATCCCGTAACATCGACCATAGTAGCTACAAAAGGAGCCGATGCTGTAGCAGGGTCAAGACCAACGCGTCGTAAGATAAAAGGAATGAGTGATCCTGAAAGTGTCCCCCACAAAACAATAGCGACCAAAGAACAAGAAACGCTCAAAGCAATCCAAATCCAATATACTCCATAATCATAGATGCCTGTTTTTTGCCAAATCATGATTCGGATAAAACCAATTGCTCCTAAAATTGCCCCAAGCAGTAATCCTGAAAATATCTCTTTCTTCATGACATACCACCAATCGGAGAGATGCAATTCTTTTAGCGCCATAGCACGAATAATAAGGGAAGCAGCTTGTGAACCAGAGTTCCCTCCACTGGATATAATCAAGGGCAAAAAGAGGGTCAATACCACCGCTTTCTCAATTTCCACATTAAAATACCCCATCGCAGACGCCGTAAGCATTTCACCTAAAAAAAGAATGATCAACCAAGTAGCTCTTTTTCGTACCAATTCGAAAAGAGAGGTTTTAGTATAGGATAAATCCAATCCTTCCGTACCCCCAAATTTATGAATGTCTTCAGTATCTCTTTGCTCGATAACATCTAAGATATCATCAATAGTGATTCTTCCAACAAGTCTTCCTAATTCATCAACAACAGGAATGGCTTCCAAATCGTATTTTTGCATGATTCGGGCCACTTCTACATCCTCATCATCCACCTTTACAAAGTTTAATTTTCGGATATAAACATCACTAATTTGTGTTCGAGTGGAAGTAGTTAACAAATCTTTCAGAGACAAACGCCCTTTCAAACGATCATCATCATCAACAACATAAATAGAATGAACACGGGATATGTTTTCTGCCTGAATACGCATTTCTTTAACACAAGTCAGTACATTCCAATTTTCATTGACTTTTACTAACTCTTTGTGCATTATTCCACCAGCAGTATCCTCATCATAACGAAGTAACTCAACAATATCTTTGGCGTGTTCTACGTCTTGAAGCTCTGAAATTACTTCTTCTTTTCGGTCTTTGGATAGTTCCGCAATAATGTCAGCAGCATCATTAGTGTCTAATTCATCTAACTCTTCAGCAATTTCTTTAGGAGATAACTTACTTAAGATTTTCTCTCTTAAATCTTCATCTATCTCCAATAAAACTTCAGCGGTCTTATCACTGTCTAAAACCTTAAAAATGTAAGTGGCTTCGTCAAAATCTAATTCTTCTAAAATCTCAGCAATATCAGCATGGTGCAAATCATTCAATAAAACTTCCAATTGGCGGTCGTTTTTTTGCTGTACAAGCTCTTCTATTTGTTTTAATAGTTCTTTGCTGATTTTAAACTGCATTGGCTTCTATTTTTTGGGTAAGTTCTATAAATTGTTCCACTGACAATTGCTCTGGTCGGAGGTCAAAGATACTATCTTCTCGTAAATTATCAGACAAATTTAATGATTTTAAGCTATTCCGCATTGTTTTTCTGCGTTGTTGAAAGGCCATTTTTACAACAGTGTAAAGCATTTTTTCATTACATGGCAACGTATAATTTTCCTTTCTTCGCATTCGCATCACGCCCGACTTTACTTTTGGTGGCGGAATAAATACATTTTCATCAACCGTAAAGAGGTATTCAACATCGTAAAACGCTTGCGCTAAAACAGATAGAATCCCATAAACCTTACTGCCCTTTTTGGAACAAATTCGCTCAGCTACTTCTTTTTGAAACATACCTGCAAACTCCGGAATTTGATTCCGGTATTCTAAAGCTCTAAAAACAATTTGTGTCGATATGTTATAAGGGAAATTTCCAATAATAGCAAACTGCTTTCCATCAAAAGTTTCATTGATATTGTATCGTAAAAAATCTTTAGAAATGATTTTATCTTTTAATTTCGGAAAATTCTCCTCCAAATAAGTAACCGATTCGCTATCAATTTCAATAACATAAGTAGTGACCGGTTTTTCTAACAAATACTTCGTCAAAACTCCCATTCCAGGACCAATTTCTAATACATCGTGATATCCTTCTAAATTTAATGTATCGGCAATAGCTTTGGCGATAGACTCGTCTTTAAGAAAATGTTGTCCGAGGTGTTTTTTGGCTTTTACTTTTTCCATTTATGCTGAATTTATTTCAGTATCGTGTTTGTTAATTCTCGCAGTGACGCAAAGGCGCAAAGCAGTTTATTTGTTTTTTATTTCTCGAAGCTGTTGAATGTCTAATAAATCCTTTGGACGATTTGCTTTTATTTTACTAGTAATTAAGTCTTCAAACGATAAAACATTCCATCTTAAAAAAGGTTTATCATGAACCACTACTTTTTCACTATCATTATAAGCTTCTTCGAAAGATTTGTTTACTGAAAAATTAGTAATTAACTCTAAATTCAAATCAATTGGGGAAAATTTTATGGAAATATTTTGCTCTTGATTTTTAACTGTTTCAGGAAAATCATCAATTTCATATCCCATTTCATTAAATGTTGCTATAAGTCTTTTGAAATTTTCATCAGTGGGTTCAATCCAAAAATCTACATCAGCCGAATGTCGGTTATATCCATGAAAATTAACAGCGTTACCACCAACCATAAGCATTCTTACATCGTTTTTATTAGCTGTTATAATAAACTCATCAATGTTTTCTTCCCAAGGATTCATCATTTTGTTTTTGCTTTTAACTCAATAATAAAATTGTCCTTATTTTTATCTATTTTATTTTTCACAGGAAATCGATTCACTCGTTCCATCAAGCGCCAAAAAGCATAGACACGGTCAACACCAGATAATTTTAAAAATTCTTCTTGCTGTTGTTTGTTACTTTCTTCTTTGGTTTGAAATCTAATTTCCATATTTAAAAATTCTAATTCGACTGAAAAAACTCCGAAACAAATTCCAATTCAGTTCTAAAAGCCAACATTTTATCTCCAAAAAGACGACTGCCTTCTTCTCTCAACCTAGGAGCATCCTCATCGTAATAACGTTGCAAAGTTGCTTTGCTATCAGTAGTATATTGAATCGCATAAGTCAATCCACCCATTTCTTCCTCTATCAAAACCTTAACCAATCGCGCTGAGGTAAATTTCCCCGTCGCTAATACCTCAGGAATATGTATTTGCTGCATCCATTGCAACCATTGGTGGTGAATACTCTCGTCGATATTGGTGGTAACGTTGTATAAAATCATGTATTTAAATTTAAATTTGCGACTGAAAACTGAAAACTGCGACTGAAAACTGAAAACTAAATCTCCTTATCCCCTCGAATCTTCCTATACCTCTTCTGTGCTGTCACAAAATAAATACTGTCTTCATGTTTCATGATGAGTTCTTCATAAAGCGGTTTAGCATGTTCCATATCATTCAATTGATTGTATATTTCAGCAGAATAAAACAACGCCTCATCAATATAAATCGATTCTTTAAATTGAGCGATTATAATTTGATAATTTGCCAATGCTGAAGTGGTATCGCCCAGACTCTCATAGATTTTACCAATTCGTAAAAGCGTTACGGGTTCAATAGCATCCCCTTTATTTTCTTTTAATATGGCTTGAAATGCCGCCAAAGCATCTTGTTTCTTATCTTGAAATAATAAAAAATCAGCATGTGAAAACTTCTTTAAGGCAACTTGTGTCGAATCTTCAACCGTGTTATCAGAAATCAATAAAAACAAATCCAAGGCATCATTAGCAATCAATTGGGTAGAGGCTGATTTTAAAACTTCCAATTGGTGATTTGCCCATTTGAAATCAGCTTTGTAATAACTGGTTTTGGCTATTTTTAAATTAGCTTCTTGACCTATCGGATCGTTGTTCCCATCTTCTTCCACTTGTGAATAATAAATCAACGCTTGATTGAACTTTTCTTCAAGCAATAATATGTCGGCCAATTCCATTTTTGTTTCCGCAATCTGATCCCTATTGATAGGCATCTCTAGCATACTTTTTAAAATCGATTTTCCTGTTTCGGAATCCTTCAAATTAAAACTTACAAAATGGGCTTTTAATTTTAATAACGATAAGGTATACGGACTCACGCCAAATTCCTTAATCAAATTGTCCAACTCCAAATTGATGGCAGCATAATCTTTGGGTTGTGCTTTCTTGATTTTCATGTCCAACAAATAAGTGTGTGCCTGTATTTGTAAATCCAAATCCTTAGTGTTTTCAAGTACAAAACCTAATATTTCTGTAGCGGCCTCATCATCATTTTCTTCAATAGCCAATTGTCCTAAATTAACAATGTTGGAAAAGGACTCAGGATTTCTTTTATAGATAGCTTTCTGTTGAATAAATGCTTTTCCATATTCTTTCAACTGAACATAATACCAACTCAAATAGTCATTCCAAAAAACATCTTGTGATTTTTGAACACGAACCAATAAAGCTTTTTTCAAGGCTTCATTAAAAGTAGTTTCTGCCTCTTCAATCATAAAACGCGATAATTGATTTTGAATCATAACCAAATTTTGAGGCGTTTTAAACGATTCATCCAAAAACATTTCAATCATCATGTCGGTATTCCCTTTCTGACCATACAGTAAAGCCATTTGAAAATTGAAATCAAATTTTGGCTCAAGGGCTAATGCAATTTGATACGATTGAAGCGCATAATCTACCAGTGATTTCTTCTCAAAAATATATGCAATATTATACACCTCATTCGCGTTTTTCCGAATTTTATCGAGGGCTTGATCGTAATACTTTTTAGCTTTTTCTTGATTTTTTTGCAGTTGATAATTATAACCAAGTTCTACCAAAAGATTGGCTTGTTTAAATTTGTCATAGCGCTCTTGAATCGCCTTTTCTGCTTTGTCAAATTGCTGCAACTGCTGATCACATTCAATAGTTTTTTGAAAAAAAACAAAATTATTAGGCTGACTTTTTAGCAAATCCTCATAACTGATTTGTGCTTTTTCAAACTCGCCTCTGTCAAAATAATTTTGCGCCAATTGTTCAGATTGCCCTTGAACAAACAACGAAAAAGTAAGAAAAAATAAAGTAATAAAAAGTTTTTTCATGAATCGGTAGTAAAAAACAATGTACCAAAGTAACACATTTTGTGTCAAATTAGTACAATGATATGTTAAAAAAGACCTGCCTGCCGGTGAAGCCCGTTAACGTTTAGTTAAGGAAGTCGATTAACCTTTTTTGATGAAAGCCAATTAAAAAGGTTAAACGGCTTCAATTATATCAAATCCCGTGTATTTGCGTAACACTTCTGGAATGACAATTCCTTCTGGAGTTTGATAGTTTTCTAGAATTCCTGCCAATACTCTTGGTAAAGCCAAGGAACTTCCATTTAAAGTATGGGCCAATTGATTTTTCCCGTCTTTATCTTTAAAACGTAATTTCAAACGATTCGCTTGATACGTTTCAAAATTAGAAACCGATGAAATTTCCAACCAACGGTCTTGCGCGGTAGAATAAACTTCAAAGTCATAGGTTAAAGCGGATGCAAATCCCATATCACCTCCACAAAGGCGTAAAATTCGGAAAGGCAATTTCAATTCACGCATAATATTTTTTACATGCTCCACCATCCCATCTAACGCTTCATACGATTTATCGGGATGCTCAACACGTACAATTTCTACTTTATCAAATTGGTGCAAACGATTCAATCCACGAACATGTGCGCCATACGAACCCGCTTCTCTTCGAAAACAAGGGGTATAACCAGTACACATAACGGGTAAGTCGCTTTCATTCAAAATTACATCACGGAAAATATTAGTTACCGGAACTTCAGCCGTCGGAATCAAATACAAATCATCCGTAGCATCGTGATACATTTGACCTTCTTTATCAGGCAATTGTCCAGTTCCATAAGCAGATGCCTCGTTAACCAAATGAGGAACTTGGTATTCCAAATAACCAGCATCAGTATTTTTATCTAAAAAGTAAGAAATCAAAGCTCGTTGCAATCGTGCCCCTTTCCCTTTATAAACAGGAAACCCTGCACCAGTGATTTTAACTCCCAATTCAAAATCAATAATATCATATTTTTTAACCAACTCCCAGTGAGGTAAAGCCCCTTCATGCAATTCAGGAATGGCCCCTTCTTCAAAAACATTTAAATTCTCTTCAGGCGTTTTCCCTTCAGGAACAATATCCGCAGGCATATTAGGCAACAAATACATTTTTTGAGTCAACTCATTGGCGAATACTTCCAATTTTTCAGAAAGCTCTTTCCCTTGCTCTCTTAAAGAAACCGTTTTTAGCTTTAAGATTTCAGCTTTAGCTTTCTCGCCATTTTTCATCATATCACCAATGTCTTTCGATAATCTATTGGATTCAGAAAGTGTGTTGTCTAGCTCAACTTGAGTGTTTCTGCGATTTTCATCCAGTTGTACAATTTCTTCCACTACGGCTCTAGCATCCATGTGCTTTTTGGCCAAGGCAGTAATTACTTTCTCTTGATTCTCTCTAATAACAGCTATCTGTAACATGACGTAAATTTTATAAGATTGCAAATTTAAGAAATTGGTTTCTATTTTAACACTTATATGTAGTAGAAATCTACACGAAACAAAACCACATCAAATAATTAGCAAATACGCTTCGTTTATTAAATTGAAATAGTTAAGTGTTCCTGACAAATAGCGCCAATCCCTAAATAGTGTTGACCACTGACCACTGAATTAAGTCGTTATAAAGGTTACCGATTCGAATATTTACTATATTCGCAGAAATAAGCTTTCACCGATGAGAAAAATATACCTACTGCTTTTTCTGTGTTCTCTCCTTTTTTCGTTTGCGCAACAACATCAAAATAGGACCAATGAAATAGCCAAAACCGAAAGGAAATCAGCTTTTAAGTTGATGAATATCACGGTAAATCCGGATACTCAAAACTATGATATTACCTATCATAAATTAGAATTTACCGTTGACCCTGCAGTCTATGCTATCAATGGAAAAGTAACCACTACCTATACGGCACTCTCCAACATGAATTCAGTAACATTCGATTTGGCAAATGAACTAACCGTCAGTACTGTTATAATGAATGGTCAAAATCTAACTTTCGTAGAAAATGGCAATAATGAAGTAGTGATTACATTGCCTGCAACACAACTTGCAGGCACCTCAGCAACTGTAGAAATCACCTATTCTGGAGCGCCACCTAACGGTGGGTTTGGCTCATTTGTTACAACAACCCACAACAACAATCCAATACTTTGGACTTTATCTGAGCCCTTTGGCGCTCGAGATTGGTGGCCCTGCAAACAAGATTTAAATGATAAAGCCAATAGTATTGATGTCTACATTACCGCGCCATCACAATATATAGCAGTTTCTAATGGAATTGAACCCGAAGCTCCCGTAATCAATGGCGCAAGTAAAACTACTCATTTTCATCACAATTATCCAATTCCTGCCTATTTAATAGCCATTGCAGTAACCAACTTTAGTGTCTACAATCAAACAGCGGGAACCACTCCAAATCAATATCCCATCATCAATTACATTTTCCCAGAAGACCTAGCTACTATACAGCCGCAATTAGACCAAACACCTTTGTTGCTGAATTTATACAGCAACCTATTCGAAATATACCCTTTCCACAACGAAAAATACGGTCACGCCCAATTTGGCTGGGGGGGAGGAATGGAACACACCACAGTTTCCTTTATGATTGGTTTTGACAGACAATTGATCGCCCACGAAATGGCGCACCAGTGGTTTGGGGATAAAATCACCTGTGGTTCTTGGAAAGACATCTGGTTAAACGAAAGTTTTGCCACCTACGTAGCCTCTATGGTGTATGAAAATTTCGATAGCCTAAGTGCTTTTGTGACCGACAAAACAAACATGGTAAATAATATTACCTCGCAGCCTAATGGTGCCGTGTACCTAACGGATGCTGAAGCAACCGATGTCAACAGAATTTTTGACAATCGATTGAGCTATGATAAAGGGGCGATGGTCTTAGAAATGCTTCGCTTTAAAATGGGAGATACCGCCTTTTTCCAAGCCCTAAAAGACTATTTAGCCGACCCTGCTTTAGCCTATGGGTATGCGGTAACAGCCAATCTTCAAAGTCATCTAGAAACTACTTACGGAAGTAGTTTGACCGAATTTTTCAACGATTGGATATACAATCAAGGCTATCCCACTTATACAATTACGGCTCAAAATTGGGGGGCAGGACAAGCCCAATTTACCATCAACCAAACGCAATCGGATCCTTCAGTAAGCTTCTTTGAGATGCCTGTTCCCATACGAATTCATGGAGCCAATGGCGAACAACAAGATATTGTGCTTAATAACACAACCAATGGGCAAGTCTTTATTCAAGCCGTTTCCTTTCCAATAGTAAGCTTTGAATTTGACCCCGAAGTACATTTAATCTCTTTGAATAATACAGTAACCTTGGCTAATGAAACCTTTGAACTGGATAAAGCTATAGAATTATACCCAAATCCCGTTACGGAGGTCCTACACATTCAAATGCCATCCAACATCAGTATTGAAAAAGTGGACTTCTATAACAATCTAGGACAGCTAGTTTTAGAAACTTCTACTCCAAATATAACGACTTCAACACTCGCTTCAGGTGTATATCAAGTGCAAATTGCCACATCCGAAGGAACATTTCATAAAAAAATTATAAAAAAGTAGGCTTAAACAATATATTTAGTAAAAAGTAAGGTGAAAACCTTACTTTTGCTTTTTTTATAACAAGACTGAATCACAAAAATGGAATTTGCAATCAAACTCGCTCAATTTTTATTGAGTTTATCAATACTTATCGTTCTTCACGAATTAGGACACTTTATCCCTTCTAAATTATTCAAAACTAGAGTAGAAAAATTCTACCTTTTCTTTGACGTCAAATATTCTTTATTCAAAAAGAAAATTGGCGATACCGAATATGGTATCGGATGGTTACCGCTAGGGGGTTATGTAAAAATAGCCGGGATGATTGACGAAAGTATGGATACCGAACAACTGCAAGGGGAACCACAACCATGGGAATTCCGTTCTAAACCAGCTTGGCAACGATTGATTATCATGTTGGGAGGAGTTACAGTAAACTTTATCTTAGCGTTTATCATCTACATCGGAATGACATTTTACTATGGCGAACAATACATTGCCAATGATAATGTAAAAGATGGGATTTGGATCAGCAATCCAACTATTGAAAAATTAGGATTTAAAACCGGCGATAAAGTAGTATCTATTGATGGTAGTAAAGTGGAGAAATTTGATGACATCAACAAACAACTTATCTTAGCCAAACAAGTAGTTTTAAACCACAAAGGTAAAGACACCACAATTACACTACCGGGCAATTTTATCTCACAATTGATGAAAGGTAAAAAGAGCACCTTAGTTGATTTGCGTGTGCCATTTATCGTTTCAGGCTATGTGGCTAAAACACCTAACAAAGAGGCTGTAAAAACAAAAGACATTGTTAAAAGCATTAACGGTACGCCAATTAAATATGCCGATGAAGCAGCGGCTGTGTTAGAAGGGGTAAAAGGGAAAACCGTCGAAGCTATCGTTTTAAGAAACGAAAAAGACGTAAAAGTAAACCTAAAAGTAAACGACAGCGCCAAACTAGGGCTGGCCTTTGCTACTAGAATTCCATACGATAACATGGAAAAATTAGGATTGTATAAAATCAACAAACTAGAATATGGTTTCTTTCAATCTATTCCTGTGGGGATACACAGAGGATGGGAAGAACTAGCGAGCTACGGAAAACAACTTAAAGCAATTTTTACACCAAGTACAGGAGCCTACAAAGGCGTAGGTGGATTTGGAGCCATTTTCAATATCTTTCCTTCTTCTTGGAGTTGGTTTGTATTCTGGAATATTACAGCGTTGTTGTCCATCATGTTGGGAGTAATGAATTTATTGCCAATTCCAGCCTTAGATGGTGGTCATGTTATCTTTTTATTATATGAAATGATATCAGGCAGAAAACCAAGCGACAAGTTCCTGGAAAGAGCTCAAATGGTTGGATTTGTTTTACTTATTAGCCTACTTTTATTTGCAAACGGGAATGATATCTATAAAGCAATTGTAGGGAAATAAAAAAAAACAAAAAATTATCCTTTTTTGTTTGCAAAAAATAAAAAACGCTTTATATTTGCAACCGCTTAGCCATATAATACGCCCTTTAATAATAGGGGCAATTGAATCAAAGCACAAAAACGTTCATAAACAATTGTTACAATATACAGTTTCCTTCTTAGCTCAGTTGGTTAGAGCATCTGACTGTTAATCAGAGGGTCCTTGGTTCGAGCCCAAGAGAGGGAGCTTTTAAAGAAATCCAGTTTATTTATTTAGACTGGATTTTTTGTTTTTACCAATATTCATTGGTATTGACAAGCTTTCATAAGAATTCCTAAAT